>CAKXAF010000344.1:615-2452 GCA_934869045.1 uncultured Nitrososphaerota archaeon
ACTCACTGCCGTCTGCCTCCCGGAAAATCTGGAAATGCCGGTCGTCTCCCGGCTGCCGGTACACAAGGCCCATGCGGCGGGTCTGGTCCACAAACACCGCAGCCAGAGTTCCCACGGTGCCGTCTTCCGGGGAATAGGTCAGCCATTCCCCGCTGTCCAGCCACCCCTTGAGCTGCCGCAGCCAGTCGGTTCCCAGTTTGGAGAGTCCGGCTTCGTTCATGCGGAATGAGAGTTCCACAGGATGTTCCTTCACCGGGTAATGGAACTCACAGCAGGGGGAATTTTTCTCATAATCATACTGCTCCGGGTGAAACAGCTCATAAAATTCGGCAAGACCCGCCTCGTCCGCCCGGATGCAGGCCAAGGCGCGCTGTTTATCATCCGCATCCTCATCGTTCCCGGATTGCAGCGCCGCATCTGCTTTCGGATCGATCCAGTGATATTCCATCTGTTCCAGGGTGGCTCCGGCGTGGATTTCCTGCTGTAAGGTCAGGAACTCATAATCGCCCGGTTCCAGAAGCAGACCCTGTTTGACGGCATCCAGAGCACCGGCCTTGTTGCCGAAGTGGGCGCGGAGTTTGCCCACTTGCAGCCAGATCCAGGGGTAGTCCGGCTCCTCCTGGGAACCCTTTTCCGCATACTCAAGAGCTTCCTCCAGCCTGCCGCAGTACATCAGAGCCACCGAATACCGATAGTACCAGGTACCGCACTCTGCGGCATTTTTCTCCGAATCCTTCAGCCACTCGGCCGCCTGGTAATAATGGATATAGTCATCCAGGTTGTTGCAGGCAAAGGCGTACCAGAGGGCAATCTGCAAATCCTGACGAGCCTGTTTTTCGGTAAATCTTCCTTCTTTCACACCGCTCTCAATGAACTCCTTCAGCCAGCGGAGCATTTTCCCGAAGTAACCGGAGGTTCCTTCGTCAAAGGATTCCAGCGTTTCGATGTCCGCTGCTGAGAGCAGCGAACCGGTTTCCTCATGAATGTCAGGCTCCGGCTCCTCCTCATCCAGCAGCGGGACGCCGCCCACATCCCGCCGGAAGGTATGGAAGTGCGCATAGGGCAGGCCGCTTTCTTCCAAGAACGTCTGCGCCGCTGTCAGCACAGCAGGCAGATCCCAGGCGATAAAATCCAGATACCCGTGGTACAGTCCCGTGGCTCCGCCCAGGAAGGTCACAGCTTCCGCGCCGGCTTTGTTCAGGATCGCTTCCTGCAGCGCATCCCGGAAATCCAGGATGTGTTTGCTCTGCTCCTCGCCGGTAAAACCAGACAGCGGGTACAAAAGGAATCCGGCTGCGATGCCGTCCCGATGGTACTCGTCCACCACATCGCTCCGGGCAGTCAGGTAATCGTTGATCAGCACCGGCAGGCGGCAGATTCCCGTATAGACATCCAGCCGCCAATCGGCTTCCGGATCCTCCACCGGCTCCAGTTCATAGGCAAGGTAACTGTTTTCCAGATAGTCGCTGCCATCCCGCCAAAGAGTCAATCCCATACTTTCAAGCAGTTCCGGCAGCTGGGAAAGGAGCATGGCCGGTTCATCTTTGGGCTGGGCATAGACATCAAAACCGGAAACAAACGCAATGGCGGAAACTTCTCCGATCACTTGGTCCAGGAGCAGGGACAGCGCCCACCAAACCCGGTCGGCATCCTCTTTCAAAAGCGGCGTCAGCTTTTCACAGGAAAGGACCAGGTTGACATGACGGTCCCCGGTTTCCTCCGCCCACATCTGCACATCTTCGGCCCGAACTTCGATGTCTCCGGCCCGCAGAGCAAACCCCGCACAGCTCTGGCGGCCTACCCAGATATTCCAGTGCTCCAGCACCGATTCCGGGGC
>CAKXAF010000345.1 GCA_934869045.1 uncultured Nitrososphaerota archaeon
GTCAGGAGAAGGGCCATGAGTAAGCTCCGGGTCCTGACCGGCGTCATCGGGAAGGGCCGGGGCGGGCTTTCCTATTACGCGGTGGGACTTTTGAAAACCCTTGATCCGGAAAAGTATGAGTTCACCTTCCTGTCAAACGATCCGGAGCCGTTTTTCGGGGAGGAGATCCGTACCCACGGGGGGAGAATCCTTGCCATCCCTTCCCGGAGCCGGCATCCGCTGGCCCACCGACGGGCGTTGGACCGGGTTTTCGCGGAGGAGCGGTTTGACATCTGCCACATCCATCTTTCCAGCGCCAGCAACATCGAGCCGCTGAAAGCGGCAGAGCGGGCGGGGGTGCCGTTGGTCATCGCCCACTCCCACAATGCGGGACTGTCGGGAAACACGCTTTCCCGATTTCTCCACCGGCGGAACGTGCCGGAAATCGCCCGCTGCACCCATAAGCGGCTGGCCTGTTCGGAACTGGCGGGGCGGTTTCTGTATGGAGACGCGGATTTCCAGGTGGTGAAAAACGCCATTGACCTGGACCGGTTCGCCTTTTCCCAGGAGACGCGGGAGAGCGTCCGGCGGGAATTTTCTCTGGAAGGGAAATTCACCGTGGGCCATGTGGGACGGATGACGGAGGCCAAAAACCCCCGGTTTCTGCTGGAGCTGTTCCGTGAAATCCACAGCCGGGAGCCGGAGAGCGCGCTGCTCTATATCGGCTCCGGAGAAATGGAGGCGGAGTTGAAGGCGTATGCTCGGGAGCTGGGGATAGCGGAGAGCATCCGGTTTGCGGGGCAGGTTCCGGATCCGGAGCGGTATCTCTGCGCCATGGACTGCTTTTTGCTGCCGTCCCGGTTTGAGGGGCTGGGCTACGCAGTCATTGAGGCGGTATGCACGGGGCTGCGGTGTTTTGTGTCAGACGTGCTGCCCCAGGAGGCCATTGTAGGAAGGCTGGTGGAGACCTTTCCACTGGATGCGGACAAGGCGCTGCTGGCAGAGCGGGTGCTTGCGGTTCGGGGCAGTGCGGAGCCGCGGACGGGACAGCGGGCGCTGCTGGAAACCCTTGGCTATGACCTTGCATCCCAGGTGCGGACAATGGAAGCAATTTACGATCAGGCCGGCTGCGGTCCTGCAACAAATTTTTGAAAGGAAGAATCCTTTATGGAAAAAACAGGAAAGATTCGCCGGTATCTGGAGCTTCTCTTTTCCCATGAGGCGCTGCGGATTGTGCTGCTGGTCATGGTCACGCTGCGCAGCTGCCTTTTTCTCAACATGTATGTCGGGCCGCTGGTAAAGTTCACACTGATCTGGTCCGCGGCGATTCTGGTCCGGGACCTTTTTACGGAGCGGCTGCTGCTTACCAACCGGTTCCGGGGGCTGCTGTACCTGTTCCTCATCCTGTACGCCGGGACGATCCTGGTGATGCGGGCGGATCATTTTGCCCGCAACGTTTCATCGCTGCTGTATATGGTCACCAATCTGATGGTGATGTACGCCTATGACCTCCGAAAAGACCGGCGGGCGGTGAAGGAGGAGATCCTCCGGCTGGGGCATACGTTTATGTACCTCACCTTCGCGGGGAATCTCATCAGCCTGCTGGCTTTTGTGCTCAACATCCATTACCGCTTCACCTATCTTTCCGGCGGGGAAGAGGTACAGTGCTGGTTTGGGTTCTACAGCGGGAGGATGTGGGGGTTTTTTACAAACCCCAACACCTCCAGCGATTTTGCCGTGCTGAACGTCATGCTCATGGTGATCTGTTTGGTAGTTTTGGGCAAATCGGTGACAAAACGGCGCAAACGGTTTTATATTGCGAATTTTGTGGTGCAGGCCCTGATCTTTTTCCTGGCTAACTCCCGTACCGCGTGGATTTGCATCATCTTTTATCTGCTCACGGTCCCCTTTTTCCTGCTGATGTTCCTCAAGGACAAGAAGGGGTCATTCCCATTGCTTGCCAAGATGTCTACGTGGACGCTGGCCAAGCGGGCAGGGGCGCTGGCGGTTGTAGCGGCGCTGACCTTTACCGGCGCCAACGTTTTTGCGAAGTCCGTACTGCCCCGTTTGGTGCTGAACACTACCTTTTTCAGCCGGCAGCTGGCCCAGCTGCCCGGGAGCGACAGCCCGGATCCCGAGGAGGATCCGGAGGAATTTGAGGTGCCTACGGATCTGGAGCGGGACGAATTCGGCTCTCAACTGGGCGGACGGTACTATCTCTGGAAGGCCGGGCTTAAGGTTGTGAGGAACCATCCGCTGTTCGGCGTGGGCGCGGCGAACCTGGCGGATTATGCGGAGGAGTACTCCTTAGATCCGGAAATGGTCGGGGTAGATCCGGAAAGTGAGGAATATGTGGCTCCGTATCTGCCGGGGATCCAAAACGGAGGCATGCATAACATCATCATGCAGGTGGCTGCCTGCTCAGGGCTGCTGGGACTGCTGGCTATCGGGGCCATGGCGGTCTG
>CAKXAF010000346.1 GCA_934869045.1 uncultured Nitrososphaerota archaeon
TCATCAGCTTACCGGCGACAACGATACCGGTTATATCAATACCTTCCACGGCTTTTGCGTCAGCGTTCTTCAGGAAGACAGCCATGCAGTGCACTATCCCAAAAGCTTTTTGGTGCTGGACAACGCGGATATTGATGCCATGCTGCAGATCCTCTACGAAGAGCGGGGACTGACCCTGCGGGATATGACCTTTTCCGCCGCCCGGGACCTCATAGAGATGCGCAAGCTGGTCCAGGAACCGGAGTACTATCGGGATTTGATTGCCTTTTCCCTGGATACCCTGAAGGAAAAGTACGACCAGGCAACAACTGCCGGAGACATCATTTTCTACGGCTATCTCTATCAGGAGAAGAAATGCTTCGGTTTGGACTACAATGATCTGCTCAAATTTACGCTCTATCTTTTTCAGAAGGATCCGGAAATCCGGCTCAAGTGGCAGCAGAGGCTGGAGTACATCATGATCGATGAGTTTCAGGATATCGATCTTCCGCAATATCAGTTGATGAAGGTGCTGTGCGGCTATCACCACAATCTGTTTGTTGTGGGTGACCCGGATCAGACCATCTACACCTGGCGGGGAGCGGATGTACGGTATCTGCTGGATTTCGACAAGCGGTTCCCCGGAACGAAAACCATTTTGATGATGGACAATTACCGCTCTACACCGGAAATCCTCACCGCAGCCAATGCCCTCATCGACCGCAACCGTACCCGGATGAAAAAGAATTTGCAGCCCACGCTGCCTGCGGGAGTGCCGGTGGTGTGTTATTTCGCCCAGACCCAGGAGGAAGAGGCCGTCTGGATTGCACAGGAGATCCAAAAGCTCCATGAGGCGGGGACGCCGTACCGGGAGATCACAGTGCTTTATCGTGCCCACTACGTCACCCGGGCGGTGGAGGAGGGGCTGCTTCAGGAGAAGATCCCCTACACCATTTATAGCGGCGTCCAGTTTTTTGATCGGATGGAAGTAAAGGATGCTCTGTCCTATCTGCGGATGATTGCCTATCAGGACGATCTGGCTTTCCGGCGAATTGCCAACGTGCCCAAACGGAATCTGGGCAAGCGGCGCATGGCGTTTTTGGAGGAGACGGCCCAGCGGCAGGGAACCTCACTGTATCAGGCCCTGCGGGACCATCTGGAGGACCCGATCCTCAAGGGGACCGGCGCGGCGCGGCTGGTATCCCTGGTGGAGTCCTTTTCCGCCGGGTATGCGGGACGTCCTGTGTCGGAGGTGCTGGCAGATCTGCTCAATCAGAGCGGGTATGAGAAGATGCTGCGTACCGAGGGCAGCCAGGAACGGCTGGACAATCTGGCGGAGCTTAAGCAGTCTGTTTATGAGTATGAGACTTCCTGTGGGGAGGAGTGCACTTTGGAGCATTATCTGACCCATGTGGCGCTTTTTACCAACGCGGACACCGCCCAGCAGGGAGACAAGGTAAAGCTCATGACGGTCCACGCCGCGAAGGGCCTGGAATTTCCCAACGTGTTTTTGTGCGGCATGAATGAGGGGATTTTTCCCTCCCGAAAGGTGCGGACCCTGGCGGCCATGGAAGAGGAGCGGCGGCTGGCCTTCGTGGCCCTGACCCGGGCGGAGAAGCGGCTGTTTCTCTCCGAGGCTGACGGCCGGAATTTTGACGGGTCGCCCCGCTATCCCTCCCGGTTTCTCTTGGAGATTGGGCGGGAGCACCTGGTCTTTCCCCGGGAGCCCCGGGAGGGGCTCATCCGGCAAACGCAGGAATACCTGGACCGCAGCTGTCTGCTGCCGCAGGAGACGTCAGCCGCAATCTTCCGGGCGGGACAGCGGGTTCGGCATTTTCTCTTCGGCGCTGGAACCGTGCTGGATGTGGACCTGGATAAGCAGGCACATGTGATTCAGTTTGATGAGATGGAGACGCCCCGGCGGATTTCCTTCCGGGCAAAGCTGGAGGCCATCGAATGAAGAGTAAACAGCAAAGCGCCCCTGCTTTTGCAGGGGCGCTTTGCTGAAATGCGATGGATTGCGGGATTATTCCCATCCGTGCCGGTGATGATTGCCGTAGGACTCCTGGCCGCAGGAGCCGCCCTCGCCGGGGAAGATCGTGGAGAGATCCTGGTCCAGCAGGTTCTGGAGTTCCTGCATGGTCATTCCCTTTACATCATCTGGAGTTAAATCTGGGTAAAGGGATTTTACTTGCAAGTATATCTGGTACTTCCAGCAGGGAATTCCCGCCGATTGCGCCTCCTGCGCTTCCTGACTGGTCAGGGAGCCACAGTGCAGGCCTGGCCGCTGAGCTGCCCAGATCTCCAAATTCTCCAGCACATCGGCGGATTGGTCCGGGTTTTTGGAGATGACCGTAACGGAGACCGGTTCCTCCGGGTCCTCGGCCAGGAGGGTCTGCAGCAGATCCCGCCAATCCTGAAAGCGCAGGGAAGCGGTATCGGAGAGCGCGGCGGAGCTTTCGGA
>CAKXAF010000347.1:0-1024 GCA_934869045.1 uncultured Nitrososphaerota archaeon
GCACATCGCTTTGCCAGCGGTCCTTCAGATCCCGGGTAGTGTTGCCGCTCACGCCCATATTGATTACGCGGATACGGGAATCCGGGTAGGTAGTCTTCAGAAGGGCGTCCACCAGGCCGACGTAGCTTTTACCGATGCCGCCGAAAAGGCCCTCGCCGCAGGGGCGCGCCCGTTCGAAATCGGTAACGGAATCGCCAATGAAGATCAACTTGCTGCCATTTTCAATTTTCATGATACTTCCTCCGGTTTTTTATTCCACGGTTACGCTCTTAGCGAGATTGCGCGGCTTGTCAACGTCGCAGCCCCGCAGAAGAGCGGTATGGTACGCAATGAGCTGAAGAATCGGGGCGGTGACCAGAGGCAGGAAGGGATCCTCCAGCGCTGGGAGCTCCAGCCGTTTGGGGAAAAGAGAGGGGTCGGCCTGTGCGCCGTTTTTGCAGAGAAGGAGGACCTCCGCGCCACGACTTTGAACCTCCCGGATGTTGCTGAGCATCTTGGGAAACAGCGCGTCCTGGGTTGCCAGGGCAATAACTGGCGTGCCGGGCGTGATGAGGGAGATGGTACCGTGCTTCAGCTCCCCGGCGGCGTAGGCCTCGCAATGGATGTAACTGATTTCCTTGAGCTTGAGGGAGCCTTCCAGAGCCTGAGTGTAATCCAGTCCCCGTCCCAGGAAAAATAGATCGTTCAGGTCCTGGTAATCCCGAACCAGCTCCCGGATCTCTGGTTCCAAAGCAATCGCCTCCGGGACCGCGCGGATAGCGGCGGAAAGCCCCGCCAGAAACTGCCGTGCGGCGTCCTGACACATGGCGCCGCGGATCAGAGAGAGCTTTGCGGCCAGCAGGTAGAGAACCGCCAGCTGGACGGAGTAGGCCTTGGTGCTGGCCACGGCGATTTCCGGTCCTGCATAGGTGTGGATAACCTGGTCGGCTTCCCGTTCCATGGAGGAACCGGCGGTATTGACCACGGCCAGAGTCGGCGCACCGCATTTTTTGGCCAGCCGGAGGGCCGCTAGAGTATCCGCGGT
>CAKXAF010000347.1:1034-2429 GCA_934869045.1 uncultured Nitrososphaerota archaeon
CTCGCCGGACTGGGAGATGAGCAGCACCAGGGTACGGGGGGATAGGATGGGATTCTGGTACCGGAATTCCGATGCGATCTCGCAGTTCACCGGGATGCGGGCATGGGTCTCGATGAGGGCCTTTCCCACGCAGCCGGCGTGCATGGCGGTCCCGCAGGCCGCGACGCAAATCCGGTCGAAGCGGTTCCAAAAAGAATCCGGGATGCCATCGTGGGAAAAGAAGTCCGGAAGGCCGTCCCGCAGCCTGGGCAGCACCGTATCCCGGAGGACCTTGGGCTGCTCGGCGATTTCTTTGCGCATGAAGTGGGCATATCCGTCCTTTTGTGCCTGCTCCATGGACCAGGCGGCCAGCTGCCAGGATGGCGGAGCTTCGCTTCCGTCTGCGTACAAAATCCGGGCGCTGTCTGGGGTCAGATGGAGAATGCAGCCCTCCTCCAACAAGGCATATGTACGGGTAAGGGGGAGGACGGCAGGAATATCCGAAGCCAGGAAAAAGCCGGTTTCGTCCTTTGCCGCAATTAGAGGGCTGCCCTGACGCAGGGCGTACAGCTCACCGGGGCGGTCGGAAAAGAGGATGCCAAAGGCGTAGCTTCCCCGCAGGCGGCGCCGGAATTCCTGGATTGCCGCGATGGGGTCGCCATGATAGAGATCATCGAGGAGCCATGCAGCGGCTTCCGTATCCGTCTCGGATTGGAAGGCACAGCCCTTTTGGGTAAGGGCACTGCGCAGCTCACCGTCGTTTTCGAGAATACCGTTGTGGACGAGGGTAACCCGGCCCGCCTGATGGGGATGGGCGTTGGCGGCAGAGGGGCGGCCATGAGTCGCCCAGCGGGTGTGGCCGATGCCGCAGCGGCCCTCCAGAGGGGGGGAGGCCTGGATCGCAGCCTGACGGAGATTTTCCAGCCGTCCAGCCGTTTTGAGGAGCTGGATGCCGCCGCTGCCGGAAACCGCAATACCTGCAGAGTCATAGCCTCGGTATTCCAGCCGGGACAGCGCATCCAGAAGAAGCTCCTGTGCATTTTTTGAGCCGGTATATCCAACGATTCCACACATAAAAACCTGTCTTTCTCCGCGCGGGTTGGATGATTTTGAGTCAATATAGTTGCATATATAGTTGTATAGCTGCATAAGCGAAAAAATCGCACGGCTGCCGTCCCGCGCGGAGAAAGACATCCGTGCGTCCTGACAGCATGTCATGTGGTGGCTTCCCGCCGTCCTTTTGTCGGTCCGGTTGCCCGGAAGTTTTGGGGAACGGCTGCGCTTGGAAGCAAAGCGGGGAGGCATCCGCCGAAAACTTCGATAACCTCCCGCCTCGTCAGCCGCCTGGGCGGCTCTGGCGCTTGCTGGATCTCTGAAAAAAGACCGTCTCACCTCCTTATGTGATTTGCCCAGCCC
>CAKXAF010000348.1 GCA_934869045.1 uncultured Nitrososphaerota archaeon
GTTCGGGACCTTCACGCTGGCGGAAACGGAAGCAAACAGGAGTGATAACATGGACAAATCGATTACGCACCCCAACGCCGCCAACACCCGGGCGAAAAGGAGTTCCTCCACAGTATGGAAAAATCTGAAGCGAAGCTGGCAGCTTTACCTGCTGATTCTTCCGGCGGTCGCTGCGGTCTTTATCTTTAACTACATCCCCATGTACGGTGTGCAGATCGCCTTTAAGGATTTCCGGAGCAGCCTCGGAATCTGGGGCAGCGAGTGGGTAGGACTCAAGCACTTTATCCGCTTTCTGACCTTCCCGGATTTCTGGAATATCCTGAAAAATACGATTTCAATTAGCCTGTATTCTCTGGCGACCTTTCCCTGCGCGGTAATTTTGGCGCTGCTGATCAACGAAATCAGCAATGTTGCCTTTAAAAAAACCGTTCAGATGATCACCTACGCGCCCCATTTTATTTCCACAGTAGTCGTCTGCTCCATGGTCATCCTGTTTACCAACCGGAGTAACGGTTTGTTTAACAACATCCGCGCCGCTATGGGAGCCGAGCGGGTGGATTTCATGACGATACCCGGCCTGTTTTCCAGCATTTACGTCTGGTCAGGCGTCTGGCAGGGGGTCGGCTGGGGCACCATCATTTACCTCGCCACCCTGGCGGGCATCTCCCCGGAGCTTCATGAGGCTGCCCGCATCGACGGCGCCAGCCGGTTCCAGATCATCTGGCACATCAACGTTCCTGGCATCCTGCCGACTGTAATCACTATGTTGATCCTCAATACCGGAAGTCTTCTTTCCGTGGGATTTGAGAAGATCTTTCTATTGCAGAATTCTCTGAACCTCAGCGCCTCCCGGGTCATTTCCACCTATGTTTACGAAATCGGCATCCAGGGTGGACAATTCAGCTATTCCGCCGCCATCGGACTGTTCAACAATGTCGTAAACATCCTTTTCATCGCGACAGTCAACCAAATTTCGAAAAAAGTTACCCAGATCAGCCTGTGGTAAACCGGAAAGGGGCAGAATTATGCGGCAGAGCCGTTCAGACCGGGTGTTTGAGTGGGTCAACACCCTCATCATGATCGTAATCGTCCTCATCATGCTGTATCCACTCTATTTTATTGTCATCGCGTCGTTTTCGGAGCCCTATGACGTGGCCAAAGGGAACGTGGTCCTTCTGCCCAGGGGATTTACCTTGGAGGCGTACCAAAGCGTTTTTCAGGAAAAGCTGATTTGGACCGGTTACCGGAATACGATCTTCTACACCTTTTTTGGAACCCTCTACAACCTGGCGACCTTGATACCAGCCGCCTATGTCCTCAGCAAAAAAAGCCTGCCGGGCCGGACAGCCCTCTCCTGGTTCTTCTTCATCACCATGTATTTCGGTGGCGGCATGATCCCGACCTACCTGCTGATGAAGGATCTTCGTCTCCTCAATACGCCCTGGGTGCTGATCCTGGGCGGGGTTAGCTGCTATAATTTAATCGTCACCCGTCAGTTTTTCAGTTCCTCGATCCCCGAAAGCCTTTATGAGGCCGCCTATATTGATGGGGCTTCAGAATTCAAGTCCTTTCTTCGCATCGCGCTTCCTCTGGCGGCGCCTATTATTGCGGTGATGACGCTGTTTCACGCCGTAGGCCACTGGAACAGCTTCTATAACGCCCTGCTTTACATCCGAGATCGGGATCTTTACCCGTTGCAGCTGGTCCTCCGGGATATTCTTATTACCCAGAAGACCATGCTGGCCAACATTGACCCATCCCAGGGCGCCGAGGTGGTGGAATGGGCCGCCCGCCGCGCCTATCTGGCGGAGGCGATGAAATACTCCGTGATCTTCATCGCCAGTGCCCCGCTGCTGATCGCCTATCCCTTTGTCCAGAAATACTTTGTCAAGGGCGTGATGATCGGATCGGTAAAGGAATGATCCATGTATCCGCATTTGTTCCGCCGTTCGGCGGCGGGCAATGACGATAAAGAAAACCAGAAAGAAAAGGGGAGTTCTATCTATGAAATCGGCGAAATCCTTTGCCAGCATCCTTTTCGCACTGATCCTGGCCGGTTCCGCGGCCGGGTGCGGAGGCAGTCCTGTGGAATCAACGCCGGAGGGTTCCTCCAGCCAGCCTTCCGAAAGCTCAATGGTATCCACGGAACCGGAAGTCCCATCTTATCTGAACCTCGACAGCGATCTGCCTGTTGTAAAAGAGGGAGAAACTGTTTCCATGACCATGGCCGTGGTTCAGTCTTCGGATTTCGGAGACTGGGAGGAGTCCCACTTCTGGAATTTTGTCCAGCAGAAGATGAATATCGGCGTGGAGGTGGAGCAGATCTTCAATCGGGATGAATACGTTCAGCTTCAGTTCGCGGCGGACGCCCTGCCTGACGTTATGATTGGCATGAACCTGACCACCGCAGAGC
>CAKXAF010000349.1 GCA_934869045.1 uncultured Nitrososphaerota archaeon
GCTTTTGGGGGATGGCTGCTCTCTTGTGCGTCCCTGGGCTGCCAGTATCTCTCCAGCCGCATTGACCCAGGGGGCTATCTCCTGTATTCGGTTGCCTATTTTGCCAGTTCTTTTGTGATCCTTCTGGGAATCACTGTGTTTCGTTTCCGATCCGGGCCAAATCGCACGGAGATTCTTGCAGGGGTGCCGTCTGGAATACTGTCCTCTCTGGAGACGCCGCTGTCTATGTACTTGGTCACGCAGCTGCCGGCAATTATTCTTTATCCAGTTTCCGTAACGTCTCCGATGATCCTGATTTTGGTGATTGGGAGAGTTTTTCTGAAGGAGCACATGAGCCGGATGAGCTGGATCGCCTGCGCGATTGGGATTATCGGTATGGTCGCGCTCAACTTGTAAAAAGTGGAAAGGGAATTTTGCGTGTTAAAATTGAATATAATCGGGATGCCGCCGTATCTGAAGTCAGGGCTGCGGGAAGCGGCCGCGGAGCTGGCAATCGAACTTGCCCCGGAGGGTCTGCCGGTTGAAGTGCGGCAGGCCGGCAGCCTGCGTGCGGAGCTTTCGGAAAATTCCGGGCTGCTCACCTATTCCCGTGAAGTGGAGATTTTTCGCGGGCTGGCACATATGGCACGTGAAGGGATCGGCTGCCATGTGGAAGAGCATGTCCGTTTTGATACCAACGGTTTCATGTTGGATGCATCCAGAAATGCGGTTCCCAAAACGGAAACGATTCGGTTCCTGCTGCGGCGCATGGCGCTGATGGGACTGAATCTGCTGATGTTGTATACGGAAGATACCTATGAGGTGGAAGGATATCCCTATTTCGGCTATCTTCGCGGGGGATATACGAAAGAGGAACTGAAGTCGCTGGACGATTACGCCGCCTCCCTTGGGATCGAGATGGCGCCCTGTATTCAGACCCTTGGGCATTCGGCAAAGCTCCTTCGCTGGAGGAGATCCATGGGGCGTCTTTCCGATACGGGTGATGTCCTGCTGGTTGGGGAGGAAGAGACCTACCGTTATATCAGCCAGCTTCTGTGCGATGCCAGCGCCCCCTACCGCTCCCGGCGCATCCACATCGGGATGGATGAGGCTCATGGGCTTGGCTGCGGCGTTTACCGTGAAAAGCATGGGGACCGGCCGGCCATCGAGATCTTTCAGGAGCATATCCAGCGTGTCCGGGAGATCGCGCTCCATCAGGGGCTCCGGCCAATGATCTGGAGCGATATGTATTTTACGCTGCTTTCTCCCACGGGGGATTATGATCCCGACCTGGAGCTTCCCGACGAGACGCTTCGGATGATCCCCTCGGATATCGATTTGGTCTACTGGGACTACTACCACCACGACTCGAACTTTTACCGGAGGATGATCGAACAGCATCGAAAATGCGGCGCCCCGCTACTTTTCGCCGGGGGCTTGTGGAACTGGTGCACACCGGCGGTGAATTACGAACAGATGCTTTCTACCGGGCTGCCCGCCCTGCGGGCCTGCATGGAGAGCGGTGTGCGTGAGGTGTTGGCCACCGCGTGGGGGGATGACGGCGCGGAGAGCAGCGTCTGCGCGCTGCTGTATGGGCTTCAGGTCTATGCAGAGGCTGGCTACACAGGAAGCTATAATGAAGAGGAAACGAAGCGTCGTTTTTCCGCGCTTCACCGGGCGGATCCCAATGCGTTTCTCGATTTGAGTACGTTTGATATGGTTCCCAAAGCCAGGAAAGGGGAAATACTTGCACCGAATCCATCCCATTACCTGCTCTATGAGGATCCGATCACCCTCCTTTTTGAGAAAGACCTGGAGGGCATCCCGCTTGCAGCCCATTATCGGAGCCTTCACGAAAAATACTGTGCCTATGAGGCAGACGCGTTGGAATATCCGCTTTTATGGGAATTTTACCGCCATCTTTCCGGCGTGCTGGCGAAAAAGTGCTTCTGGCGGGAAAACGCGCCCTCTGCTGTCCGGGAGAAAGACCGGCAGGCGGCGGCCCGGCTGGCGGTCTTAGCAGAGGAGCTGCACCAGGATCTGCTGGAATTCGCGGATTGCTGGTACCGGCTTTGGATGGAATATAACCGCCCGCAGGGATGGGACGTACTGGATCTGCGTATTGGCGGGCTTGCCGCAAGAATGAAGACCGCCGCAGGGCGGATGCGGGCCTTTGCACGCGGAGAGGCCGAAATTCCGGAGATGGAGGTTCAGAAACTGCCTTATGCGGCTGAAGTATGTCCTTGGCATTCCGTGTTTGACGGTTCTGTGGGGTATTACGGCTCCTGGGCGGGCTGCGTGACGCCGAGCCATCTGACAAATTGATGGAAGACGGAGAGGTGTGTAAGATGGATGTTCTGTTTTTCGCCGGGCAAAGCAACATGGAAGGGCAGACGGAGTCGCTTCCGGCGGATTGCTCACCAGTGGAG
>CAKXAF010000350.1 GCA_934869045.1 uncultured Nitrososphaerota archaeon
TTTCTGAGGAACCCGCCTTGTCCCGCTGGCAGGAGCTGGCCGCCGCCTACGCTCCCCGCCTGTCCCATGAAAAGCCCCGGAAACTGCTGGAAAGCTGGGCGGAGGAAATGGGCCTTTCCGGTGACCTGCCTGTGGAAAAGCTCCTCAACACCGCAACTCTCCACCCGGATGTCTCCTCCCTGCTGCGCACCTTGAATCTGGGGGAGGAGGGCGATATCTCACGCAGCAGCGGAAAGCACTACACCACCGACGCGGTCACGCTGATGACGCTCCACGGCGCAAAAGGACTGGAATTTCCCGTGGTGTTCCTCTGCGGCTGTGCCCGCTCCATCCTGCCGTATGATATGCCCGGCCGATCCTCCGACCGCGAAGAGGAGCGCCGCCTCTTTTACGTGGGCCTGACCCGGGCCAGGGAAGAGCTGATTCTCACTGTTCCTGGAGACCCATCCCCCTTCCTCGCCGACCTTCCGTCCGGCTCTCTGCTCCAGAGCAGTGTCCGCCCCCTGAAGTCCCTTTCCGAAGCCAAACAGCTTACGCTTTTTTAGCAAAACGCCGCAGGCGCCTAAATGAAGCGTTGACTGTTTTTGCAAAAAACGTGACAGAAACGGGGCTGCCTTACGGCCGTCCCGCCAAACGCTCTATAAAAATCGCCGTCTTGCCTTAAATTTTCCGGCATTCCAGATAATAGCGCTTTTCCGGGGCTTCCCCCATGGAAAAGGTTTTCCGGGGAAGCGCGCCTTCCAGGATTACCGTCCGGAACAGGTCGTCTTTTTCCATCATCGGCAGCAGGATCCCAACCGCGCCCTTTTGCGCAAGGGAACGGACGACGTCTTCCCCGTGAATGTAATCCACCCTTCCGCCAGGGCCGGCCAGATCATCGTCCAGAAATGCCTGGATGCTCCCCACCGCCAGAGTCCGGTCCGGATGAGAGATGGCAAGCGGCTCCTCCCCAGAGGCCGTCACCACCGTAACCTCCTGCACTGCTCCGTTCCCGGAACGGGAGGCCGCATATTCCCGAAGCGCCGCTAAGAAATCCGCTTTCTCCACCCCAAATACTGCCCGGTGGATCGCTTCAAATTTCAAGGACTCATCGTGAAGATTTCCCAGCTCCACCAGGGCATACCGCGCCGGATGCACCGCGGCCTCCTCCGGGGAAAGCCGCTCCTTCAGCCGCGTCCAGCATTCCTTTGCAGCGGCCAGGGAGTGATTTCCGTCCCCCACCGCATACAGCAGAACCGGCGTGTCCGGCACACCGTATTTCCCGGCGAAAACCTCCGGGTCCGCCAGCGCGCCCAGAGCTCCGGAAATCCGCTGCTGTTCCGCTTCGCCGATCAGCCAGCCCCGGAGGTTTCCGCCGCCCTGCATCAACTCAAAATCGTAAAGCTTCTGCATCTCCGGGGCTTTCTGCCGAAGCGGCTCCACCACCGTCTTTTCCGGATCGTCGATGAGGACCAGAATGTGGGGAATTTCCAGCGGCGCATGCTCCCGAATGCGGACCCGCGGCGGAATGCGGTCCAGGACCGTTCCTTCCGTGGCACGCACCAGGGAACCGGAGCCCTTCCGGTAATCGTATTGCTCCAGATCCAGCAGCCCCAGAATCCCACGGCGTACTGAGCCATCCAGCAGGGTGCGCTCCACGTAGACCATCGCCCCCGGATAGGCGGCAAACAGACCCTGATCGAGATAATTCTGCATGGTCCCGTTGATGGACGCAATTTTTTCTTCAAAATCCACTGTTTCCAGATATGCTTCCGGAAAAATCATCCGGTAAGCGGAAGGGGCGTCTCCCGCGATCCGCTCCACCTCTTCCCAATATTCCGGCTGCGACGTAAACTGGTCGCATGCGACCACGCTCCAACGGGATAAGTCGCATCGCGGCAACAAAATCTCTCCGGGATAAAATCCAACTGCTCTCATGAAATCCTTCTTTCCGTGTCTTTTCTCATCATCTGGGCGCAACCGCCGGAAAACCTTTGGGATTATTATAGCATGAAAACCGCTTTCTGCCAATAAAAACGGGAAATCCTGCAAAAAGATTGTCCTGCTGCCGGCTTTGTGGTATGATGGTAACAAATAAACACATGCTAGCTTTAGAAAGGCAGGTTCTTTTATGACCGATTTGATGATTTTAGGCGCGGGCACTGCTGGACTATCCGCCGCCATTTACGCCGTCCGCGCCGGTCTTTCCGTCCGTCTGCTTGAAAACAGCGTCTACGGCGGCCAGATCCTCAACTCACCGGACGTTGACAACTATCCTGGCATTCCCAGTATCTCCGGTTTTGATTTTGTTCAGAATCTCCACGATCACGCCGCCGGCCTGGGCGTAAAGCCGGAGTCTGTCACGGTCTCCCGGGTGGAATTGACCGGCGATATCAAACGCGTCCATACTCCCAGGGAAGTTTT
>CAKXAF010000351.1:0-1200 GCA_934869045.1 uncultured Nitrososphaerota archaeon
ATCGTATGGAGTGGGAGGATGCTTTCCGGGATTATCTTAAGGGCTTGGACTCAAAAAAGCCGGTGGTAGTCTGCGGGGATATGAACGTGGCCCATCGGGAGATCGACCTGAAAAACCCGAAAACCAACCAGCAAAACGCCGGTTTTACCAAGGAGGAGCGGCAGAAAATGACAGATCTGCTGAATTCCGGCTTTCTGGACAGTTTCCGCCTCCTTTATCCGGATGTGACCGGAGCCTACAGCTGGTGGTCCTATATGTTCCATGCCCGGGAGAAGAACGCGGGCTGGCGCATCGACTATTTTCTGGTTTCCGAGCGCCTCCGGGACCGCATCGCGGACAGCCGCATCGATACGGACGTCTTTGGCAGCGATCATTGTCCCATCGAACTGATTCTCCGCTGATTATAAGGAAAGGACAGGGCCATGATGGAACGGGACTTGCAGACATTACAGGACTGGATCAGCGAAAGCCGCCGCATAGTATTCTTCGGCGGTGCGGGAGTCTCCACGGAAAGCGGCATTCCGGATTTCCGCAGCACGGACGGTCTCTATAGCCAGCACTACGACTATCCGCCGGAGACGATCCTCAGCCATAAATTTTTCGTGGAAAATCCAGAGGAATTCTACCGCTTTTATCGGGAGAAAATGCTCTGCCTGACCGCCAAGCCCAACCGCGCCCATCTAAAGCTCGCGGAGCTGGAAAAGGCCGGGCTCCTGGCCGCAGTCATCACCCAGAACATCGACGGTCTGCATCAGGCCGCCGGAAGCCGAAAGGTTCTGGAGCTCCATGGCTCCATTCATCGCAATTACTGCCAAAAATGCGGCCGCTTCTTCACTGCGGAGGAGATTCTGCGAAGCGCCGGCGTTCCCCGCTGCCCCTGTGGCGGAACGGTCAAGCCTGACGTTGTCCTCTATGGGGAAAATCTGAAGGATGACACCCTGCTCGCATCGGTCGAAGCACTGCAGAATGCGGATTGCGTTATTATCGGCGGCACCTCCCTGGCCGTGTATCCTGCTGCGGGCCTGCTCCGCTATTACCGCGGGAAACGCTTGGTCTTGATCAACAAAACGCCGACTCCCTACGATTCCCACGCCAATCTGCTTCTGGCCAAATCGATCGGAGAAATTCTCGGCGCGATTTCTGTTCCGTCTGAGGAGGTTCTTTCATGAAATTCGATTTCAACCGAAAGTACAATACGAT
>CAKXAF010000351.1:1210-2372 GCA_934869045.1 uncultured Nitrososphaerota archaeon
CTCTATACCCTGCTGGTCATTGCCGCAGGGGTCTGCATTATCATGGCGGTGGTCAAAATCGATGCCGTGGCCTCCTTCTTTTCCAAGGTCCTGACGATCCTCCGTCCCTTTATCTGGGGCTTCGCCATCGCCTACATCCTGAACCCCCTGATGGGTTCCATGGAGCGGCTGCTGAGCAAAATCAGCCGGAACCGTCTGCACGCCCGGCCAAAACGATACATCTCCATCCTTTTAGCCTATCTCATCAGCCTGGCAGCGCTTTTTATCTTTTTCCGCATTGTTATCCCACAGATCGGGCAGAGCCTCTCCGCTCTGGCCAAGCAGATTCCCGGCTGGCTGGAGAATCTCCGGCTCCTCGCCCTGGATCTCATCGATAAATATGACCTGGAAAACCTCCCCACCGCTACCATTGACAAGATTATCGCCACAGCAGAGGGAATCGTCCAGGATTTCACTGTCAAACTCCCTGCCATGGTCCCCCAGCTGCTGCAGATGACCATGAATCTCACGGCCGGCATTATCAATGTCCTCATCGGTGTGATTATCTCCATCTACCTGCTGATGGAGAAGGAACTTTTCTTTGCCCATATCAAAAAAATCCTGTCCGCGCTGTTTTCTTCCAGACGGGTGGATCATGTCCTGGCCATAACCCATAAAAGCCATGCGATCTTCAGCGGCTTCATCATCGGAAAGCTGCTGGATTCCCTCATCATCGGTCTGTTGTGTCTCTTTTTCATGACGCTCTTCCATTGGCCTTATGCCATGCTCATCAGCGTCATTGTGGGCGTCACCAACGTGATCCCCTATTTCGGCCCCTTCTTCGGCGCGATCCCCTCGATTCTCATTCTCCTCATCGCCGACCCCCTGACCGCCCTGTGGTTTGCAATCTTTATCCTCCTGCTTCAACAGCTGGACGGAAACGTCATCGGTCCCAAGATTCTCGGCGACTCCACCGGGCTCTCCCCAGTTTGGGTCATCTTCGCCATTACGGTTTTTGGCAGCCTCATGGGGGTTCCCGGCATGTTTATCGGCGTACCCCTGTTTGCCGTCATTTATTCGCTGGTGGCCGAATTTACGGAATACCGGCTGAAGGCTCGCTCTCTCCCGGCTGAAACCTCAGCCTATGCCTCTCCGGAGCACCCGCTGCTTCCCGTCAAGGAGA
>CAKXAF010000352.1:0-297 GCA_934869045.1 uncultured Nitrososphaerota archaeon
GCACCACTGTCACCAGCCCCAGTATCATCGACACCAGGGACATGGCGTTCGTTTTGCGGTAAGCGCGTTTGGATGTCTTCCCTTTTTCACTCTGTTTCATTTCAGTCCCTCCTTGTACGTTGGTATCTCTCACGTCCATCATATTAGTCTTGCTGCGGTTTGTCAACCTCGCCCGGAAAGCCCCAGCCATCGATTCCGCTGCGCCGCAGCGCACCAAAAATCCGGTATTTAAACCCGTCGCTTTCCCGTTCCCGCTGAGCAAGAAATTCCTTGGTGGCCTGGCGCTGGGTGTAGCCG
>CAKXAF010000352.1:307-2363 GCA_934869045.1 uncultured Nitrososphaerota archaeon
GACCATCTCCATCGATGGCCTGACGGGCGATGATATCGCCCTGGTCCACCAGCTCGTCACGCACCTCCGGCGCAAAAACCAGCGGCCGGATCATCCACAGATCCTTCCGGGAAAGGTAGGTCTTGGGGGAGAAGCAACCGATCCGCCCTTCATTGAACAGATTCATCAAAAAAGTCTCAATCACGTCGTCATAGTGGTGCCCCAGGGCGATTTTGTTGCACCCCGCCTCCTTGGCGGCATCGTGGAGGGCTCCCCTCCGCATCCGGGCGCACAGGCTGCAAGGATTGGATTCCTGCCGGGCGTCAAAAACGATTTCCCCAATCTGGGTCCGCTTGAGAATGTAGGGAACTTCCAATTCCGCACAAAGGGCTTCAATGGCGGAGTAATCTCCCGGGAGCCCTTGAAACTGCGGATCCAGAGTCAGGGCGGTCAGCTGAAAATCAATTCCGATGAACCGCCGCAGCCGCGCCAGCCCCGCCAAAAGGGCGACGGAGTCCTTGCCTCCTGAAACGCCCACCGCGATCTGGTCCCCGTTCTGAATCAGGTCGAATTCCTGAACCGCTTTCCGCATGTAACCCAAAACTCGCTGCATGATCTTCCCCCATCTTTGATGATGGTATCCATTATAGCGTAACCGCCGTAACTTTTCAACGGATTCGCAAAAAAATTCACGAAATTTCACGGATTGTCAACGAAAAATTCCGGCATTCCCAAAACAAGCGGCGCTTTCAGGAGATCGCCTCGCTCCCGATCTGATAACCGTCCCACTCTCCGCTGACGGACTGGACCGAGGTGCAGTCAACGAAAAAGTAAGCCCCCAGTCCGCTGCGCCACTTTTGCGCGTCAAACGCAACGGAAGTCAGGCTGTACTGGGCCTGCAATTCCTTTTCGGTGATGGTGAAAAGGCAGCCGTCCTTCCAGTAGAGCCCCTCGCCATCGATGTACCTCTGGCCGGATAGCTCTGCAAAGGTCCCCTGCAGGGGTTCTCCCTGATGAAGCTCACTGAACCATTGGGCAACTGCGGTCTGCTCCCCCTCTGAGAGACTGGTCTGGCTGAGATCCAGTCCAATGTAACGGATGTCTTCATTCAGGGCCGGATCGATCTTCCAAAGATCCTCCAGCACCTGCAGGTACAAGGCGCACCGGTCATCAAAGGCGCCTGTCTGGATGTCTACGGCATTCCCACCGGAGGAGATCTCCAGCATCATGCCGGACTTCCAGGAAACTTTTCCCGGGGATACATTTCCACCATCCAAAGTGACGGCCGCGTCCTCCGGGGAAAAGCGGGAAACCTTGCCGTCTGTAAAGGCCAGCAGAAGCTCTCCGCTGTCCGTTACCGCCACCAGACGGGCTGCCCCTCCGCCGGAAATCGAGGATCCCAGCAAGGAGCCGGATTCGGAGAAGGCAGTTTTCGGGTTACCGGAGGAACTCCCAGATGGCGTTTCCCCACAGGCGGACAACATCCAAATGCATCCGCAAAGGATGAGCAGCAACAGCCGGTTTTTCATAAAATTTCTCCTTGTACGCTCCATGCGTCCCGATCATTCCTCCAGGGAAAGCGTTCCATCCTCCCAGGAAATGCAGGCTCCGTTCCAGCGGAGACCTTCTTCCGAGAATTCGGCCTTTGACAAGGACCCGTATCCAGCCAGACGGCTTTGGATGGAGCCGGTACGGACGTCGGCGGCGGTCAGGACCAGATAGCCGGCTCCAGGTTCCCCTTCCAACAGGGGAATCTCCTCCGGATAAAACAGCGTGCATCCCCCATCCTGGCAGACAGCTGGCACATACTGGCCAGGATCGCTGCCATCCCCCACGCTCACCGGGCTCCAGACAGACCCCAGGATAAGGACGCCTTCGGAGAGGAACGCCCGGCAACCGCCGCCGCTCTGCGTGTAAGAATTGGCGTACACTGGTTCGCCAGGAGAGGAAAGATCATAAAATGCTGCGATGGAGCAGGGCATCCCTGAATCGGAAAGACCTTCGCCCAACACGATCAGCCGCTCCTCAGTCCCGGCGAGCAGCAGGCTTTGCGCCGTCCAGGATCCGCCGGGCAATT
>CAKXAF010000353.1 GCA_934869045.1 uncultured Nitrososphaerota archaeon
CGTATGGCCAAGAAACAGTTCAAAGCCGAATCCAAGCGCCTGTTGGACATGATGATTCACTCCATCTATACACACCGGGAAATTTTTCTCCGGGAGCTGATCTCCAATGCCAGCGACGCCATTGACAAGCTCTATTACAAAGCCCTTACCGATGGAATTTCCGGCTTGAACCGGGACGATTTCCAGATTTGCCTGACGCCTGACAAGGATGCGCGGACTCTGACCGTATCCGACAACGGCATCGGCATGACCGCCGAGGAACTGGAAAATAACCTGGGCACCATCGCCCAGAGCGGCTCCCTCAAATTCAAAAAGAACGCGGAGGAGAAAGAGGACATTGACATCATCGGCCAGTTCGGCGTCGGATTCTACTCTGCCTTCATGGTCAGCGACAAGGTTACGGTGATCTCCAAGCCTTACGGTTCGGATACCGCCTGGAAGTGGGAATCCGCCGGCGCAGACGGCTACACCATCGCCGAGGCGGAAAAGGACGGCCACGGCACCGATATCATCCTCACCATCAAGGAAAACACTGAGGAAGACAGCTACGATGAGTTCCTGGACAGCTACCGGCTCCAGGGCCTGGTCAAAAAATACTCCGATTACATCCGCTATCCCATCCGCATGGAAGTGGAAAAGAGCCGGATGAAGGAAGGCACCGGCACCGAGGAAAAGCCTGCGGAGTACGAATCCTACACCGAGGTGGAAACCCTCAACAGCATGGTCCCCATCTGGCGGAAAAACAAAAGCGAGCTGAAGCCGGAAGACTACAATCAGTTTTATAAGGAAAAATTTTTCGACTATCAGGATCCCCTGGCTGTGATCCACTCCAGCACCGAGGGCGCGGCCACCTACAATGCCCTGCTTTTTATCCCCTCCAAGCCGCCCTTCGATTTCTACACGAAGGAGTTTGAAAAGGGCCTCCAGCTCTATGCCAGCGGCGTCCTGATCATGGACAAATGCGCCGACCTGCTGCCGGATTACTTCAGCTTTGTCCGGGGCCTGGTGGACTCTCAGGATCTGTCCCTGAACATTTCCCGGGAAATGCTCCAGCACGACCGCCAGCTGAAGCTCATCGCCGACCGTCTCCAGAAAAAAATCAAATCCGAGTTGAAGTCCATGCTGGAAAACGACCGGGAGAAATACGAAACCTTTTATAAGAGCTTCGGCCTGACGCTGAAATACGGCGTGTACAGCGGTTACGGCGCAAACAAGGATGTTTTACAGGACCTGCTGCTCTACCACTCCTCCTCGGAGAAAAAACTGGTCACCTTGGCTGAGTACAAGGAGCGGATGAAGGAAGATCAGAAGTACATTTACTACGCCTGCGGCGAAAGCGCCGAAAAAATCGACCGGCTGCCCCAGACTGAGACCCTCCGGGACCGCGGCTATGAGATCCTCTACTGCACCGACGACGTGGATGAATTCGCCCTGCGGATGATGCGGGACTTTGACGGCAAAGAATTCCGTTCTGTTTCGGACAAGGATCTGGGCATCGAGGACACGGCGGAGAACGAATCCGTCAAGGAAAAGGCCGAGGAAAACAAGGAACTGCTCCGGCTGCTCAAGGATGATTTGGACGGCAAGGTCAAGGACGTCCGGCTTTCCACCCGGCTCAAGAGCCATCCGGTCTGCCTCAGCGCCGACGGCGGTGTTTCCATTGAAATGGAAAAGGTTTTGAACACCATGCCCGGGGATCAGAAGGTCCAGGCGGAACGGGTGCTTGAGATCAATCCCGACCACCCCATCTTTGATACGCTGAAAAACCTCTTTGCCACCGACGCGGAGAAGCTGAAATCCTACGCTGGGCTGCTGTATACCCAGGCGCTTCTCATCGAGGGGCTGCCCATCGAGGACCCGGTAGCCTTCTCCAATGCGGTATGCGACCTGATGACCCGATAACTTCCCTATCCATTGAAAACAGCCCGCGGCAGGACGATCTGCTGCGGGCTGTTTTTTCTTCTTTTCGCAATGCTGCATAATGCGCGCTTTCCGGCGAGTCAGCTCCCGGATTTGTCTGCCGCCGCAGCATAGCGTCCCAGCGCGGCGCCGGCTTCCCGGCCTATGACGGCCATCGCCGCATTGTTGTAATGGCCGGCAGCCTCTGGATTAAGATAGCGCTCCTCTTTCGACAGGCGTGCTGTCACCGCCGTCAGCATGAGAAAATCCGTATCTTCCCGCGCAGCCCGTTCCTGGGCGGACATAATCGCCTCGTCCTGCGTGCCTCCTGCAAAATAGCCCACACGGATGATTCCGAATTTCTCGATCAAGCAATCGCGTTTCAACGCATTCTTAAAGGCGATGAGCTTTTTCAGATACGCATCTTCCGAAAGGCCCCGG
>CAKXAF010000354.1 GCA_934869045.1 uncultured Nitrososphaerota archaeon
CCCGCCGTGCCGAGGGGCTGGTCTGCTGCAGCGCTCCCAACCCCGCGGTTGCCGATCATGTCGGGATAAACGGGAAATCCGGTGATGTCTGCGAGCCGATAGCTGTCCGTTCCAAAGGGAATCTGGAAATTCGTCCCGTTTACAGCAACCGTCAGTACGCCGCCGTCCTTTGAGGCCCTGACCTGGAGCGATTCCAATCCGAAATCGTTCTCTCCGCACAGAAACTCCGCCGCGCCGGTCCGGCCACTGCCTTGGGGAATCGGGCTGGAAAGCGTCTGCAGCCGCTGCTCCAGCGCTTTTTCAGCCGGGGAATCCGGCAGAGGAGCTTCTTGAAAGGCTGGGAGCAGATAGGCCCAGACGTCGTCCAGAACCTCCTGCATATTTCCTACGAAGCTGGTCAGGACCAGAACGGCGTCTTGCTCCGGGAAGGCGACCATGTATTGACCGTATGCCCCGTCAAAGCGGAAGCAGCCATGCTGGCAGCGCCAGATCTGATAGCCGTAGCCTTGCTTCCAGTCAGGGCTGTCGCTGGAGGGCGCATTGTCGATTTGCGGAGAGGTCGCTTCCCGGACCCATTCCTCTGAAAGAATGCGCTTTCCGCCGAAAACGCCGCCGTTTAGATAAAGAAGCCCCAGCTTGGCGATGTCCTCCGTACTGACGTGAATTCCCCAGCCGCCGCAGCAGATCCCCTGCGGAGAGCGGTCCCAGCAGACCCCGGTAATGCCCAGCGGCTCGAAAAGGCGGGGCGTCAGATAGGTAATGAGATCCTCCCCCGTAACTTTTTGGACGATGGCGGAGAGCATGTAGGACGCCCCTGAATTGTAGACGAATTTGGAACCGGGCCTGTGCTCTACGGGCCAGTGCAGGAAGGACTCGGCCCAGTCGGAGTCCGCCGTACGGATCAGTGCAGGAAGAGCAGCCGTATCATGCCCGGTTCCCATCCGCAGGAGATCCCGTACTTCCATGTCCGCCAGGTTTTCAGAGACTTCAGCAGGCAGCTTTTCCGGGAAAAAAGAGATGACCTTGTCCTTCACAGAAAGACGTCCTTCATCAGATGCCAGCCCTACGGCGGTGGAAGTCCAGCTCTTGCTGACGGAGAAAACATGCTGCTTGTCGCCGGGAAGATAGGGCGCAAAATACCCCTCTGCCACGGCCTTTCCGCCCCGTATCAGCAGGATGCTGTGCAGATCCCGGCCCTTTTCCGCACAGGCGTCCAGGAACGCCAGTATTCCTGCGGGATCGACCCCGGCTTCCGTTGGGGAAACCGCTTGAAAATGATGGTTTGCGTTGAGCATAAAAATCCTTCTTTCTAAAAATATGTAGTTTTCTCAAAGACAACCCACTTGCGCAGGCTTATTCGATAGGGGAAAGAATCCGAACCGCATAGACGGGCAGCTCCAGAGCACCGCCCAGCGTTTCGCCGGTGTCCAGATCGCGGAATTTCTTTCCTTGCGGAAGGTTGACGGTCTGTGCGGATTCGTTGAAATTCATGAGGAAATAATAGCGTTCGCCGCCGCCCTCCCGCATGGTCAGGCTTACCCCTTCCGGAAGGTCCATAGGCAGGCACGGAGAGACAGCCGCTTCCGCGGCCGCTCCCTTGTAAAAATCGTCCAGAAAATCCTGGCCGACTTTGGCTGCGATATAATAGACCGCGCCCTCACCAATCGGATGGCGGGTCAGAACCGGCATTCCAGCATAGAAATCCTGGCCGTAGACCGCCAGCACCTCGGTGCCCTCCGCCGGGTGGATCAGCTCCCGGACGTCGCCCAGGGCGTAGCAGCCGGACATTCCCAGGGAGTTGGCCTGCATGACGGCGATGTTGGCGTCCTCGGGGTAGACGGCATCCACTTCCTCAGCCCAGAGGCCGGCGGTTTCCATCATTCCATCGCCGGGGAAGCCGCCCAGGAAGCAGAGGTCGTTCTCGTTGACATAGCCGGTGAGATAGGTCAGGACCAGGCGGCCGCCCTTTTCCGCAAAGGCCCGCAGCCGCTCCGCCACGCCGGGCCGGAGCATGTAGAGCATCGGCGCGATCAGCAGGCGGCAGCCGGAAAAATCGCTGTCCTCAGAGACAATGTCCGTGGAGATCCCCCTCTTCCAGAGAGAACGGTAATGGGACAGGCAGGTGTCCGCATAGCCGCGGTCCGTATGGTTATGGGCGCCGTCGAAGCCGTCGATGGCCCAACGGTTTTCCCAGTCGTAAAGGACGGCAGCCTGGGCGCGGACGGTGGTTCCGGCGATGCCGGAGAGCTTTTGTAGCAGCTTTCC
>CAKXAF010000355.1:0-1026 GCA_934869045.1 uncultured Nitrososphaerota archaeon
GAGGAGGAGCGGCAAAAGGTGGTTTCCATGATCCGGGACCGGACCGCGATCATCTGCCGTTCGGACGAGTACAACATCAACCAGCTGGACCGCAGTCCCTTCGATTCCCACGGGGGGACCGCCATCGGCTACGTCTGTCTCATCGGCCTGGCTCTTTATGGGGAGGTCCCGGAGGCGGAGGAGTGGCTGCGCTACGTGCTGCCGCTGTATGTCAATTTTTTTGAGCCCTTCAGCAACGAGGACGGCGGCTGGGCCCAGGGAACCTACTACTGGTCCTGCGGATTTTTTGGCAAAAAGGCGCTGGAGGCGATGCTCAGCGCGGGGGTCATCGACCTCTACCAGAAGACCTGGCAGCAAAACGAGCCGCTGTATCCGATTTACTGCTGGCCGGAAGGTTCGGTAGGCGCCTTTGGGGATAACAGCTACATCCTTCCCACCGGGAAAAATGCGACCCAGGCGTCCATGCTGGCCTACCGTATCGGGACGCCGGAGAGCAAATGGCTGCGCAACCAGCTGGGCTATATGACCGCTTACGGCCATACCGACGACCCGGATCCGGGCGTCTGCTGCCATGACCGGCTCTATCCGCCGGAGGAGGCCTATCTGCCGGAGGGGTTCCCCAATGAGCATTTTTTCCCGGACATCGGCTGGGTGGCCGCCCATTCCGACCTGGCGGATCCGGAGAGGGTGTCGGTTTTCTTCAAATCCAGCTGGTACGGCTCCTTCAACCACTCCCACCCAGATCAGAATTCCTTTGTTATTCAGGCCTACGGTGAGCCGCTGGCCATTGACAGCGGCTACTACGATCTGTATAACTACCCCTTTGACGCGGATTACACCCGCAAGACCTACGCCCACAATGCGGTCACCTATGCAAACGGCCAGGGCCAGCCGGCCATGGATATCCTGGCGAAAGGGAGGATCTTGGGCTTTGCCGGAAATTCCAGGGCAGTGCTCACAGCCGGGGATGCAGCGGAAGCTTATGGCGGCGGGCTGGGCCGGGCGGTCCGGTATCTGCTCTACCTG
>CAKXAF010000355.1:1036-2252 GCA_934869045.1 uncultured Nitrososphaerota archaeon
TCGTTGATGATTTAGCGGCAAAAGAGGGGGAGGAGACGACCTTTGAGTTCTGGCTCAACGCCCAGAAGTATCTGGAACTGGACGGGGACGGCCGGGGCTGCCGGGCGGTCAACGGCCGGGCTGGGCTGGATGTGCGGGTGCAGTATCCGGAGGTGCAGGGTTTCCTGAGCCGGGATTTTGCGGGGCCTGACGGGATTCCGCGCTATCCGGTCTATGAGGGACACGCCCGCTGGCCGGTTCAGAAGCGGGCCTGGTTTCAGACGGAGCGCGTCCGGGGAACCCGGATGGTGACGACACTGGATATCCATCCCTCCAAATTGCCGGGGAGGAAGATTGCCGGCGAGGTGCAGGGGAACTGTCAGATTCTGCGGCTTCCCGGTGGGATGACCCTGTATGTCAACCTGGACGGGAACAGCTGCTGCGCGGCGGAGGGGGTCTCCTTCCGGGGGGCGGCGGCTCTGACAGGACCGGAGCTGTTCCTTTTGGCCAACGGGACCCAGCTGGAAATTGGCGGGAAGATGGCCGTATCCTCTGACGTGCCGGTATTTGTGATTTTGGGCGGCGGGGAACTTGCCGTATCCAGCATGGAGGCGGATGCCAGCGTCCGGATTGGGGTAGGGCGCCCGGTGCGGGTTTTCGACGAAGAGAAGCGGGTGATCACAAATGACAGCCGCCTGCTGGGGGCTTCTGCGGAGTTTTCCGACGGGATGCTGAACCTTTGGATCTATAACGGCGCCCATCGCTTTGCCTTGGAGTAAGTGGGCGGCCAGGCCCTGCGGAACCTGGATTTTACGTCCTGCACAGCATGGGAAAGAGCTTCGCCTGATAACTTGGATTTTTGATAAAACCGGCGGCGGGACAGCTTTTTGCTGATTCCCGCCGCCGGTTATTCTTCTCTTGCTTTCGTGTTATACGATTACAAGGAATTTTTCTTCGTGTAGTCCAACAGATCGTCCACCGTGGTGAAGCAAAGGCCGGTAACGGTATCGGCACAGCCATAATAGACAGCGATCCGGCCGGTATCCGCATCCGTGAGGGCGGCACAGGGAAAAACCACGTTGGGAACATCTCCCACACACTCGTAAAGCTCCTCCGGGCCCATGGCATAGAACTTGGTGCGGTATTTGACCTTCCAGGGCTCATCCCGGTCCAGAAGGGCTGCACCCATACGATAGACGAAGCCGTTGCAGGTGGTGATGACACCGTGGTCAATCAG
>CAKXAF010000356.1 GCA_934869045.1 uncultured Nitrososphaerota archaeon
GCTACCCAGTACGCCCAGCGTCTGGAGCGCCAGCTTTCCGGCTGCCGTATCGGCCTTCTCCACGGCCGGATGAAGCCTGCCGAAAAGGACGCTGTCATGGCGGACTTCAAGGAAAACCGCATCCAGCTCCTGGTCTCCACCACGGTGGTGGAGGTGGGTGTGGACGTTCCCAACGCCACCATCATGATGGTGGAAAACGCCGAACGCTTCGGTCTGTCCCAGCTGCACCAGCTTCGGGGCCGGGTGGGGCGGGGGGGCGCCCAGTCCTACTGCATCCTGGTCTCCGACAACGAAAATGAGGAAAACCGCCGCCGCCTTGCCGTGATGAAATCCACCTCTGACGGCTTTGTCATCGCCCAGGAGGATCTAAAGCTCCGGGGGTCCGGGGATTTTTTTGGCAGCCGCCAGCACGGTATGCCCGCCCTGGCTATCGCCGACCTCATGGAGGACCGGGACCTTTTCCAGGAGGCCCAAGATGCGGCCCGGGAACTGCTGCGCCGGGATCCGGAGCTGTCCCAGCCCGGCCATGAGGCCATGGGCCTGATTATCGACGGACTTTTTGACCAGAATAAAGACGGCTGGAATTGACCGGAAAGGAGAGAAGGACGCAATTCGTCCTTCGCACAGAGTATGTTACTGGAAAATAAACGCCACATTCACTTTATCGGGATCGGAGGCTCCGGCATGTTCCCCCTGGCTCAGATTCTCCATGCCAAGGGTTATTACCTCACCGGCTCAGATAATAACGAAACAGACACCCTCCAGATGGTTCGGGAGATGGGTATCCCCGTGGCTCTGGGCCAGCGGGCAGAAAATATCGCAGGCGCGGATCTCATCGTCCATACCGCCGCTATTATGGACGACAACCCCGAACTGATCGCCGCCCGTCAGAGCGGCGTCCCCACCGTCGAACGCAGCGTCCTCCTGGGTGAGGTCACGGCCCATTATTCCGACGCCGTCTGCATCAGCGGCACCCACGGCAAGACCACCACCACCTCCATGACGGTTCAGATTCTTCTGGACGCCGGCCTGGATCCGACCTGTGTCATCGGCGGCAAGCTCCCCGCCATTCACGGCAGCGGCCGGGTAGGGGAGAGTCCCATCATGGTCTGCGAGGCCTGTGAGTTTGTCGACACCTTTCTGAAGCTCTACCCGGATATCGCCGTCATCCTGAACATCGACGCCGACCACCTAGACTATTTCAAGACCATGGAGAACCTCATCGCTTCCTTCCGCAAATTTGCCCAGAAGGCGTCCAAGGTTCTCATTGTCAACGGCGACGACCGCAATACACAAAAGGCTGTGGAGGGCCTGGATAAGCGCATTCTCACCTTCGGATATTCCAACCTCAATGATTATTATCCCAAAAACATCGAGCATGTGGACGGCGTGACCCTCTCCTTTGATCTCTGTCGCGAGGAGGAGGTGCTCACCACCATCCGTCTCCATATTCCCGGCGACCACAATATTTTAAACGCCATTGCCGCCTGCACCGCCGCCCATGAGGCCGGGGCCACCTGGGAGCAGTGCGCCAGGGGACTGGACGCTTTTCACGGAGCCCAGCGGCGGTTCGAGGTTTTGGGCAAAATCAACGGTATCACCGTTGCCGACGATTACGGACACCATCCCACAGAGATTGAGGCGACTCTGAAGGCTGCCAAGGCTCTGCCCTTCCAGCGGGTCTGGGCGGTCCATCAGCCCTTCACCTATTCCCGGACCGCTACGCTTCTGGACGAGTTTGCCCGGGTGCTGCAGATTGCCGACTTCACAGTTCTTTCCGAGATTATGGGTTCCCGCGAGAAAAACACCTACCATATTTACGCCAGGGACCTGGCGGCGAAAATCCCCGGCTGCGTCTGGTTCCCGGAATTTCCGGAGATCGCCGATTACGTTGCAGAGCGCGCCCGCCCCGGCGACCTGATCCTGACCCTTGGCTGCGGCGACGTCAATAAGTGCGCCCATATGATTGTCGAGAAGCTGAAAGCAAAAAGTTAAGTTTTGGCTCAAGCCTTTTTCAAAAGGCTTGCAGGGTACTTAGGGGCGGCGCCCCTAAGCCGCTCTCCGCAGAGGGCGGAAAGCCAAGCTCCGCCGCCGGGCGGCCCAAACGCCGTAGGCAAGGGCGTCCGCAGACGCCCCGGCGATGTCCCGCCGGCGTCATTTCGAAGAAATGACGCTTAACGGATTTTCTGAAAATACGTACCACGGCAAAACCGCGCCAGCGAGAAGAAACGTGTTGAACGCTTCTTCTCG
>CAKXAF010000357.1 GCA_934869045.1 uncultured Nitrososphaerota archaeon
GAGTTGATCCCCGCAGGCTTTTCCATGAAGACCGGCAGCCCCGCATCCAGGCACTCCGTGACCACCCGGAACATCCGGTCCGGCTCAACCAGGCAAAACACCCCGTCCAGCTTTTCCTTGGCAAACATCTCACTCATGAGAGTATAGGTGTGGGGGATGCCATACTTCTGGGCCGCCGCAGCGGCCTTCTCCTCCCGGAGATCGCAGACCGCCGCGATTTCACAATCCGGGATTTCTGAAAGACTCGGCAGATGGACGCTGTTCGCGATGCCGCCCGCCCCAATAACTGCCACTTTTTTTCGTTCCATATCCGTCTCAACCTTTCTTCATTTCATGCAGGGTTTTCCTGCTGTCATTCCGTGTGTTCCAACCTGCACTGCCGTGAGCGGGTGAAGTATTCGTCCAGCCGCTCCATGCCGAACTCCCGAACCACATCCTCCGCGGAGATTTCCTCCGACTCGCTGGTCAGCATTACCGCGCCAATGAAGCCGGGGTCGCGGATCTCAACAGCAGAGCCGTATTTGTCCTTTGCCGCCTGGAGCTTTTCCCAGTTGAAGTCCAGATGAAGCATCTGATAGTCCAGATTGATCTTTGTGGTGACGAAGGGGTAGTAGTTGGTGGAGTGTGCAACGACCTCTCCCAGCGGATTGATAACTGTACAAGGCAGGCCGGCGACTGCCCCCGCGAAATAGCTGCGGCAGTGATAGGCCCATTCATTTTGGACCAGTCCGCCGTGATACATGGAGGAAAAGAGGATCAGCTCCGGTTTCTGCTCCTCGTATTTCCGTCGAAGCTCGTCAAAGTTCAGGTCAAAGCAGATCGCGCAGGATACCCGCCCGATGTCCAGCTGAAAAACCGGAGCTTCCCGGCCGCAGAGCATCCTGCCCTCGCTGACCTCTGTGACCACCAGATGGTTCTTGTTATAGACCCCGGCGATCTTTCCCTGGCGGTCCAGCAGCTGGGTGGAGTTGCGGTAGCTGCCATCGGGCAGCCTCCGAGCCGCGGAATAAGCGATGTTGCAGTGGTTCCGGCGGCAGACCTCTGCGAAGAAGTCCCGGATGCGGTCCCCGCGAACCTCATAGTAGCGCATCCGCTCCTCCATTGTGAAATTCGGATACCGGTCGCAGGCTTCCGGCACAACGATTAGATCCGGTTTGCTGCAAAGCACTTGGGCAAGCTCCTGCTCCCAATGCCGTTCCATTTCTGCTACCAGGCTCTCCAGATCCTCTTGATAGGCAAGGCGGTAAGGGGCCGGGCCGAGAAGGCTTATGGTGACATTGCGTGCCATTGTTTCTACTCCTTTCTGTTTGCGGCTTCCCATGCGGGGCTATTTTTGCCTTTATCATAGCATACTTCACAGTTTTTGGATTTGTAGATTCTTCCTTTTTATTTGTAAAATAGTTTTTGTTCTTGATTTTTAAAAAATACATAGTTTTTGACAAAAAGGAAAAATGTAAGTTGTTGAAAAGTATTAAATCGGCATTTCTTCTAAAATGTGCAAATTATTTTTTATAATCTGCAAATACAAAAAGAAAATAATCAGATATAATATAGAAAATCGAACATGCAATTTAACTAAAATACTTTAAAAAGGAGGCGGTATATGCAACAGTTTGTACCTTTTCCAATTATCAAAAAGGGGGAATTGATTCGTGACGATAGCGACTGCCGGTCAGAGGCTGCAGTACAGAAAAGGACATACCATACTGGTTCGGCTTCGCAAAGACTATGAATTGTACTTATTCTTACTGCCAACTGTCCTGTTTTTCTTGATTTTTGCTTATGGCCCAATGTTTGGCCTGCAAATAGCTTTCCGGGATTTTAACGGAGCAAAAGGGATTTGGGGAAGCCCATGGGTGGGGCTGAAACATTTCCAGAATTTTTTCAGTTCCTATTATTTCTGGCCCCTTATCCGCAATACATTGGCAATCTCCATCTACAGTCTTTTAGCAGGCTTTCCGCTCCCGATTTTGTTGGCGCTGATGCTGAATGAAGTGAAAAACTCCAAGGTCAAGCGCACCATACAAACAGTGACCTATATGCCGCACTTTATATCCACCGTTGTAATGGTCGGGATGCTTATGGCATTTCTCTCTCCATCCAGCGGGATCATCAACCATTTTATTACGCTGTTCGGCGGCGACCCTATCAATTTTATCGGTGAGGCAAAGTGGTTCCGCCATATTTACGTTTTGTCCGGTGTCTGGCAGGGAATGGGGAGTTTCCCATAGTTAAAGAT
>CAKXAF010000358.1 GCA_934869045.1 uncultured Nitrososphaerota archaeon
ACCGTATTGTGCCTGTCCCGCAGTTCCAGAAGCATCCGGCTGATTTTCTCCGCGTCCGCAGGGTGCAGCCCTGCGGTTGGTTCATCGAAAATATAGGTGAGATTGCTCAGGCTGCCCCCCAAATTACGGACCAGCTTCATGCGCTGGGCCTCGCCGCCGGACAGGGTATCCGTAGGACGCCCCAGCGAGAGATACCCGATCCCCACATCCACCATGCGTTCCAGATAGGATGCGATCTGCCTTGCTAAAGAAACGCCCCGTGGCTCTCTGATTTCGTCCAGGACAGGCAGGAGATCACAGACCGGCAAAGCAAAGTAGTCAACGATATTCCTGCCGTTGATTTTAGAGGCCAGAGCTTTCGGGTTTAATCCGGTTCCTCCGCAGGTCTTACAAGGTGCGGTATGGACATGGGACAGGATTTCTTCCTGCAATGCCTTCTTCAGCTTGGAAATATCCCGGTTCAGGTAAAGCCTGCGGAATCGGGGAAGAACCCCTTCATAGTCCACCCGATCCACCCGGCCCGTCTGGTCAGAGTGCATCTCAATTTTCAAAGGCTCTTTCGTACCGGAGCGCAGGATCTCCCATTCTTCCGCCGAATACTCCCGCAGCGTTTTGTCAGGGTCAAGGAAAGGATTATCCAGATATAAATGCCGCTGCCAGCCAGTTGAAAACTGGCTGAATTGGATTGCTCCTTCCCGCATGGATTTATCCCGATCAAACAGGCTTTCCTCATCCAGTTCTGTCCTTCGGCCAAGGCCGGTGCAGTCAGGGCAGGTTCCTTTGGGATGATTGAATGAATACGCCATAGAGCCGCCCGCGCTGGGCTGACCGACTCTGGAAAACAGCAGGCGGATCAGCGGTGCGACATCTACCGCCGTCCCCACGGTGGAGCGGCTGCCGTTTCCGATAGGTTTTTGATCCACCACGATCACCGGCGTCAAATTTTGAATGCTGTCTACCTTTGGCCGCTCATAGTGCGGCATCTTGTTCCGCAGATACAGCGGATAGGATGCCTGCCATTGACGGCTGCTCTCCACCGCGATGGTATCAAAGGCCAGTGAGCTTTTCCCGGAGCCGGAAACGCCCGCCAGCACGACCAGCTTGCCCTTAGGAATGGCGGCACTGATCTGTTTCAGATTGTTTTCGGCTGCTCCGATAATTCCAATCGCGTCCATACTTTATACCTGTTTGCCCGCCTGATACGCTTCCTGAAGCGCCGGGTGTCCATTGATCTCTCCGCTTTCCATCACGCCGCCCGCAAAAATGACTTTTGCCAGCCTTGTCTTTTCAAAACAGCGAATCCAGCCATCCAGCCCTTCTACCGCCCCTTGGATTGTCGTTTCTAAGTCCTCTCCAGCGGCCGCCAGAAGGTAAATATCCCGAAATTCATATTTGTCGGGAAATAGCGGGTATGTCCGATCCAAAAATGTTTTCATGGCGCCGCACATTCCATAAAAATAGACCGGCGTCGCAAACGCAAGAACGTCCGCCGACCGCATTTCTTCCAGTATCCCGCCCACATTATCCTGCACAACACATTTTCCTGTTTTCTGGCAGGCGAAGCACCCACGGCAGTTCTCCATGTGGTAGTCGGACAGGTAGATTTCTTTAACCTCGTGACCGGCATCCTGAGCGCCTTTTGCGAACTGGCGCGCCAACTGGGCGGAATTTCCCTCCTTGCGGAAGCTGGTAGATAATACGACTATTTTTTTCGCCATCTTATGTTTCCCCTTCCTCTTTGACTTGGCTTTTGTGAGGTCATAGCTGAGGCCGAGCAGATCCTTGATTTGGGCGAGGTCTACCGTTCCATCCAGAAGCACGCTGGTCCAATTCTCCCGGTTCATGTGGTATGCCGGGAAAAATCCCTTTTCCATGCGCAGCGAACCGGCAAGAAGCGGCTCCACTTTTAAGTTGATGATGTCCACGATCCCCGTTCCAGGCAGCCTCAGCTTTTCTTTCGGCACATCCATAATCAATGCGTACCATTTTATATATGAGAATTCCGCCATCGACCCATCCCTCCGTTCTTTTGTTAGATTCGCATGGGCTGTTTATGCCTGTAGCTTCTTTCGGTAAATATAATAAGGAATCATGATAAACAGCAACGCACCCAGCCATGCAAACGGCTCAATGTAGAACAGGACTTCGCTCCCCAGCAATGAAACCACTCCCTTTGCCATGAGAATCCGTACGCCGCACTCCGCAAAGCCGGACACCATGGACCAGATAGAAG
>CAKXAF010000359.1 GCA_934869045.1 uncultured Nitrososphaerota archaeon
GCTGTACAGCGTCTATTATTCCTCGGTCCTCTTTTGGAGCCTGGTGGGATATCTGACGTATTTCATCGAAAAGGATGCGCAGGAGGATCCTGCGCTGAAGCTGGGGGAGGAGCCGGTGCTGGCACGGCTGTCGCACCGGGTCTTCGGCCGCAGACGGACGGGAAGTGATGCTGGTGAACAGTGAGCAGGTAAAGGCTGTGCAGAGGCTGGGACTGGAGATTTTACAGGTTATCGACCGGTTCTGCCGGGAGCGCGGCATCCGTTACTATCTGTTTTACGGGACAGAACTGGGGGCGGTCCGGCATCAGGGGTTTATCCCCTGGGATGACGACGTGGATATTATCCTGTTCCGAGAGGATTTTGAGAAGTTCCGGAAGGAGTGGCTTGCCAACCCGCCGGAGGGGTATTTTTTTCAGGACGGGGAGACGGATCCCAATTACAAGGTCAAGATCACCAAGATCCGCAAGGATGGTACCGCTATGGTGGAGCAGCCCGCCAAGGACGCAGACATCCACCATGGGGTTTGGGTGGATCTCTTCGTGCTGGACGATTATGTGAAAAATCCTTTCCTCCGCCGGATAGGAGAGCTGATCACCCTGTTCGATTACAACGCGTCCAGGGGATACCGGCCTGGGGGCAGGCGGGGGCTGCTGTATGCGGCGACCAACCGGCTGTTCCGGGGAGGCGGCATCTACCGCTGGTGGTACCGGCGGATTTTTCCGGGGCTGAAAAAGGATCCGGGCATGTGTTCGGATATCACCTCCTTTACCTTCAGCCGCCGGTATGATTTCCGGCGGGAATGGCTGGGGGAGCCCATGTATCTGCCTTTTGAGGGGATTGAGCTGCCGGCTCCGGCGAATACCGACGCAACGCTGAGAGTCTGCTACGGCGATTACCGGACGCCGCCGCCACCGGAAAAGCGGGTGTCCAATCATCACCCTTACTATTTTTCCGACTGCCGGGAGTATCATCCCGGCATGGCGGTCGGGGAAGGGGGCGCCAATGTCTAAATCCATCGCGGCCAATTCCCTTTATAATTTTGCGTTGAAATTTTTCCGGATTATCATGCCGGTGCTGGTCAGCACCTATGTGCTGCATACCATCGACCCGGTTCTTTACGGGATTTACGCCGACGCGGAGACCTGGGTGGCCATCGCGCTGATTTTCGGCGTGTATGCCTATGGGATCCGGGAGGCCGCACGGGTCCGGGATGACAAGGAAAAGAGTCGGGAACTGTTTTCCAGCCTGTTCGTCATCAATCTGGGGGCCAATGCCGTGGTATTGGCGGTGTACGGCGGTGCGGTGCTGCTGTCAGTGGAAAAGGCGGCGCAAAGCGTATACCTGATTCTGGGCCTGAAGGTGTTTGCCAACTTTTTTATGGTGGAATGGCTTAACGAGGCCTTTGAAAACTACCGTTTCATCACCATCAAGACCATCGTGGTCCGGCTTCTTTACATGGTGCTGATTTTTGCCTGTGTCCACAAGCCTGAAGATATTCTGGTTTACTGCGTCATTATCATCGCTACCGACATCCTCAACAATCTGGTCAGTTTTTTGTATGTGAACAAGCGGCTTCCCCTGACATTCCGGCATCTGCAGATCAAAAGGCACCTGATGCCGCTGTGCAGCATGCTGATCATCTCCAATGTCAATCTGCTGTATACCCGGCTGGACCGGATGATGCTGGGACAGATCTTGGGTACGGACGCGGTGCCGCTCTATTCCATTCCTCAATCCATTACGGATATGGTCTCTGCGCTGATCGCATCTATTGTTATGGTGGCGGTTCCGCGGCTTGCCTATTACAGCGACGACCATCCCAAGGAGTACTTGGATCTGCTCAACCGAAGCTATCACAGCTTCATGCTGGTGGTGTTTCCGGCCTGTATCGGCATCGCCTGCCTGTCTGCGGAGATTATCCGGCTTTACAGCGGCGCCAGCTATGACGCGGCGATTCCGGTGCTGGTGGTCTTCGCCATCCGCAGCATTGAGTCTTCGGTATATATGGTCTGCGCCAATCAGATTCTCTATGTCAAGAACCAGGAGAAGTTCCTGGTGAAGATGCTGCTGGTCGGCGGGGTGCTCAACGTAGTATTCAACGGCGCGGCGGTCTGGGCTGGCGTCTTTTCGCCTGTGACGGCCATCCTCACAACCTTTCTGGCGGAGATCGTGCTGATGGTGGTTTTGCTGCGGTACATCCAAAAGGAACTGGAGATCCCGTTC
>CAKXAF010000360.1 GCA_934869045.1 uncultured Nitrososphaerota archaeon
TTCCAAATAAAAAAGCCAAACTACCCGGATGCCGGACAGTTTGGCCGCTCTTTTTCTGCAGCTGCAGCCCGCCAAACCAACGGCTTGTACCGTTCGTCTGTCGGACCCCGCATGAATATCCATTAAGCAGACCGCCTTGCCAGCCTCACAGGACCAACTTAAAGGTTGTCGTGTTTCATTGCTTTTATTTTACACGCTTTTCAAGGATTTGTAAAGGGAATTTTCAAAGTTCCCGACGGTTTTACACCCCAGACAAATTTGTGAAACCACCTTTTCTTCTTTTGGCGTTTATGATAGAATATAGAAGGAACCGTTATTTGCGAAAAGGATTCCAATGAAAGGAGCGCTCTATGGCAGAAACAATCATTGCGGGGATTTCCCCCGGGGGACTGAAGGAAACCTACGAGGTCAAGATACTGATCTGCTATCTGCTCCATTCTCTGGAAGCCCCGTTAACGTTGGAAAATATTACGGAAGTCTGTACGGATGGAGGCATAACCGACTACTTCACCCTTTCCACTGCGATGAGCGAGCTGCGGACGGGCGGACAGCTGACGGAAGAGGATGGCTGCTATGTTCTGACCGCTCTGGGGCGGGAAACGGCGGAAAACCTCAAGCAGGCGCTCCCCTCCTCTCTGCGGGACAACATCATACGTCAGGGGATTGCCCTTCTTGCCCGGCTGCGGAGGCAAAACGAAGTCTCCGCCAAAATTCTCCCAGACGGAAAGGGGTTCCGGGTGGCCTGCTCCGTCCATGAGGGAGATCTGGATTTCTTCACCATGACCTTTTTTGCGCCGGACCGGGAGCAGGCGGAGATCATCGCCCGAAATTTCTCCCGGCGGTCCACCGAGATTTACCGCAGCCTTATCCACACTCTGACGGAATAATCCTTTCGCCTGGCTGCGTAGATTTACACAGGTAAAATTCCAAACCGGATTCCTTTTTCTGTACCCTTCTGCTCCGTTCCGACCCGGGACGGAGTTTCTTAATGTTTTCTTAGAATTCCAGCCGTTCATAAAAGATTCCTTGTTTTTTTAAAAAGAAGATGGTATACTATTGAAGATTTGGAAGGAGGCGGATCATGGAAAAAGTTGCTCTCATCACCGGCGCTTCCCGGGGAATCGGCCGGGAAACCGCGCTCCTCCTCTGGCGGCGCGGTTACTCCGTGGCCATCAATTACCTCCGTGCGGCGGAATCCGCAGAAGCCATGGCAAAAGAGCTCTGCAGGCTGCGGTCGGGCAGCGCTCTGGCCGTACCGGCTGATGTTTCTGACCGGGGACAGGTAGATGCGATGTTCGCCCGGGTCCGGGAGACGCTGGGCGACCCGGACGTACTGGTCAACAATGCCGGTATCGCCCAGCAGAAACTCTTCACCGATGTCACCGAGGCGGAATGGGACCGGATCTTCGCCGTCAACGTCAAAGGTATGTTCCACTGCGCTCAGGCCGCCCTCCCCGCCATGGTCCGCCGCAGGCGCGGTAAGATCGTCAACCTCTCCTCCATGTGGGGACAGGTCGGCGCCTCCTGCGAGGTGGCCTATTCCGCTACGAAAGGCGCGGTCATCGCCTTTACCAAGGCCCTGGCTCAGGAGGTCGGGCCTTCCGGCATCCAGGTCAACTGTGTGGCTCCAGGGGTCATCGAAACGGAAATGAACGGAAACCTCAGCGCGGAGACCCTGGCCGCCCTGCGGGAAGAAACGCCTCTGGGCGTGCTGGGCAAGCCCTCCGATGCGGCGGAAGCCATCGCGTTTCTGGTTTCGGGCGGAGCAGATTTTATTACGGGGCAGGTGCTGGCCCCCAACGGCGGCATGGTGCTCTGACTGGATGGAAAGGATCGACCAGACATGAAATTTTCTCGATTTCTGCCCCTTTGGGCAGTGATTTTCGCGTGTTTTTTCACCGGATGCAGCCAGGAGCCGCTCTTCATTCCGCTGGAAAGCTCTGTGCCGGAGTCCTCTGTGAGTTCGCAGCCCCCGGAATCCCCGGCTCCGCAGGAGAGTTCTTTGCCGGAATCGTCGGAGGAGCTTCCGGCGGCGGATCCCTATCTCGGCGCAGCGGTTCCGGAAAGTGAGCCGCTGGACGAAAGCTATTTTGACGACGCCGTTTTCGTAGGCGATTCCCTGACCTATGGGCTGGGGGCCTACCAGGTCCTGGACGCCGGGAAGGTCATTGCCCACACCGGCATTAACCCCCAGACCATCCTGACCAAGTCCTGCAT
>CAKXAF010000361.1 GCA_934869045.1 uncultured Nitrososphaerota archaeon
CTGCCAGAGCGTCCACCTCCGCCTCGGTGGGAGTGATGTAAACATCGGCGCCTACACCCTCGTAGACCTTTTTGATCAGGCCGATAACCGGCAGGGCAACGGTTTCCTTGATGGCCTTGATATCCTCCACAGAGTTGGAGCGGATGCCCTTTGCGCCGCCTTCAAAGGCCGCGAAGGCCATGCGGGACATGATGTAGGAGCTGTGGAGCGGCTCGTCCGGCAGCGCTTGGCAGGAGACAATGAGATGACCTTTGAGCTGGTCGAAAATTTCGGTATGTTTCATACACTTGCATCCTTTCCTGATTGGTTTCCTCTTTATTGTGGCACACCCCGGGACGGCTGTCAAGAAATCTCAGGCAAAACAGCGGATTCGGCCAAGCGCATGGGCGTTTCAGACGCCCTCGCAGCTGAAGGCGGGGATGAAACTCTCGTCGGCGGTACCGCCCTCCTGGATGAAGCCATTTTCTACCCCCAGATCCACGGCGAAGTTGATAACCTCGTCGTATTCTTCCATGGAGATCGTCCGGTTGAGCTCCGGCCAGTCCGCTACGTTTTCCAGGGGGGTGAACTGGTTCATAAGGCTCAGGTAGATCCGGTTTCCGTAGGTCTCATAGAGATAGCGGACGATGGCCTTGGAGTCCTCCAATTGGCCGGGGAGGAGCAGATGCCGGACGATGACCCCTTTCTGCAGGATCCCGTGGACGTCAAAGACCGGTTCCCCGGCCTGTCGGACCATTTCCGCCAGGGCCTCCTTGGCCCGCTCCGGGTAATCGGGAGCGGCGGAGTACTTCCCGGCAGCCTTTGGGGACAGATATTTGAAATCCGGCAGATAGACGTCCACCAGGCCCTCCAGCATCCGGAGAGTCTCCGGCTTTTCATAACCGCCGCAGTTGCAGACCACCGGAATGGCCAGTCCGTTTTTTCGGGCGGCGCGAAGGGCTTCGGCGATCTGGGGGACGTAGTGGGTGGGGGTGACCAGGTTGATGTTGTGGGCCTTTTTCCCCTGAAGCTCCAGAAAAATATCCGCCAGCCGGGTTACGGCAATCTCCTTACCTGCGCCGCCCCGGCTGATGGCCCGATTCTGGCAGTAGACGCATTTCAGCGGGCAGTAGGAGAAAAAGACTGCCCCCGATCCCTCCGAGCCGGAGATGCAGGGCTCCTCCCAGTAGTGGAGGGCGGCCCGGGCGACCTTGACGGTTTCCCCAACAGCTCCGCAGGCGCCGGCCTCTCCGGCCAGGCGGTTCGCCCCGCACTCCCGGGGACAAAGGGTGCAGCAGCTCAGCGCTTCCAGCATGGCAGAATCTCCTTTCCCTATGGATTGGCCCGGAACGTGCCGAATGAAATATTCAGGTACTGGCCTTCCTCCACCCGGAAGGAGAGCTCCCCGTCGGACCAGCCGCTGTCCAGCTGGTGTTCGTATCCGCCCTGGGAACTGTCCAGAATTTCATAATGCGCGCTATAGTCCTGATCGGGCGTCAGAAGATACTCTCCGGCAGGGAGGTCGCGGCCCACCCGATACATGCCGGCCGGATAAACGCCGTCCTCCGGATGGGGGATGGGCGCGTTTTCCACCGCCGTAAAGCGGCCGCCGGAAACATCCAGATAGGTCCCTTTCGTCACAGTGAAATAGCCGAAGTTTTCGAAGGAGCTGCCCTCCAGGCGGCTGTCGCCGGTATCGCAGCTGTCAGCCAGGATGTCGGCAAAGATCGTACGGTCCCCGTTTGACTGGAGATAGTATTCTCCGGGTGGGATTTCAGAGCCGATCCGGTACATACCGGCGGGATACCAGCCGTCCGCAGGCTCCGGAGCGCTGGCGCTGGATGCGGCTGTGAAGCGGCCGCTCCGAATTTGAAGATAGGTCTCCCCGGCGGGGGTATAGAAGCAGCGGGTCTCCGAGGAAATCGCTGAAAGGATCTCTGCGTCCGGCCCGCAGCTGTCAAAGGCAAAAACCGAGATGCCTTCCTCTGCGCTTTCACTGAGGAAGAAGTACTCCTCCGCAGGGAGGTCGCGGCCCACCCGGTACATCCCCGGGCCGTACCAGCCGTTTTCTGTCTGGGGCAGGGGCGCGCTGTCCGCTTCAATCATCCGCCCTCCGTCCAGCTCCAGGGTCTCGCCGTCCTCCAGTTCCAGATAGCCGAAGGTTTCAAAGCTTTCATACCGGTCATCGCCGCCGAACAGCGGCGCGTCAACATCGGCAGAGAGCCAGTC
>CAKXAF010000362.1 GCA_934869045.1 uncultured Nitrososphaerota archaeon
CCTTTTTTACTTTCAGAAATCCCCGGCTCCCAGTCCATTCACCGCAGACGACCTGGCCGGATTGGTAACCCAGTCCCATTTGGAACTGGACCGAAAGGATGACAAACAAAATGGCACGAAAGCTGCTGATTAGGCCGAACCTGAACAAAAAAAGTGCCGGTACCTGTACGCGGCAGGTGTGTGCGATCCTTCAGCAAATGGGAGCGGAGCTCCTGATGGAGGAATCTTTAGAGCCGCATTTTTCCGGATGTGGGGAAATCCGTTTTCTGCCGCCGGAACAGGCCATGGAGGCATGCTCCGCCTGTATCGCCATCGGCGGTGATGGCACCATCATCCATGCCGCCAAATGTGCGGTCAAATCGGAGAAACCCGTTTTAGGAATTAACCTCGGCCGTCTGGGGTTCCTTGCCACCCTGGAACCGGATCAGCTGGGCCTGCTGCAGAACCTGATGGCGGACAGCTATGAGCTGGAGGAGCGGATGATGCTGGAGGTTGTTCTGGAAAGCAGCGGCTCCCGGCGGACCTATCTGGCTCTGAATGACGCAGTCCTCTCCAAAGGGGGGCTTTCCCGGATTGTGGATATTGAAATCTTCTGCCGCGGCCGTTTGGTCAGCCGGTATCGGGCCGACGGGATGATTGCCGCGACGCCTACCGGTTCCACCGCTTATGCGCTATCCGCCGGAGGCCCCATCGTTGATCCATCTTTGGGATGCATTGCGCTGACGCCCATCTGCCCCCACTCCCTGTTCAGCCGGACGATCCTGTTCAGCGCAGACAGCGAAATCTCCGTTCGCGCCCTTGGAGCGGACGCCTCTCCGCTTTTTCTGACCGTCGATGGGGAAGAGGGGCTCCCTGTCCGGGAAAATGACCGGCTGATCATACGGAAAAGCCAGACGGTGGTCCGGCTGATCAATCTGACCGGAAAGCGGTTTTACGAAGTGTTGAACGATAAATTACTGGGACGAGCTTACGAATAGATGGAGGGATCCGGATGAAAGCACTGCGCCTTGCAAAAATCGTGGAACTGGTGGAGAAAAACGAGGTGTATACCCAGGAGGATCTGCTGGAGCTTCTTGCGAAAGAAGGGTTTATCACCACACAGGCCACGGTCTCCCGCGATATCAAAGAGCTGAGCTTGGTAAAAAGCGTGACCGAGGATGGAAAATACAAATACACCACCAGCCGGAAGAAGCAGAACGATAGTATGGAGAAGAAATTCCGCTCCGTCTTTGTTGAATCTGTAGTTTTAGTGGATTACGCCCAGAATACCGTGGTCATCAAGTGCCATACTGGTATGGCTAACGCGGCCTGCGCGGCGCTGGATACCATGGGTCTGGAGGGAGTCGTCGGGACCCTGGCAGGAGATGACACCATTTTCATCCTGATGCGGACAGAAGAACTGGCCCACGGAATCACAGAAAAAATCCGGGGTATGCTCACACAGAGCTAAGCAAAGGAGCGCGCTATGCTTGCAGCGTTATATATCGAAAACCTGGCGGTTATTGAAAAAACCTACGTGGATTTCCCAGCGGGTTTTTCTGTTTTCACCGGCGAAACCGGAGCTGGAAAATCGATTCTGATCGACGCGATCAACGCCTGCCTTGGCCAGCGGACCTCCCGGGAAATCGTTCGGACCGGCGCGGAAAAGGCTTGTGTCTCCGCTCTTTTCCGGGAGATTCCCGCGGATGCCGTCCAGATGCTGGCGGACAATGGTTATGAGGCAGAAAACGGTGAGCTGATGATTTCCCGGGACATCCATGCCGATGGCCGCAGCGCCGCCCGCATCGGCTCGCGTCCGGCGACGGTGGGCTTTCTCCGTGAATTAGGTGCGCGGCTGGTCAATATTCACGGGCAGCACGACAATCAGATTCTGCTTTCCCCGGAACGCCATGCGGTCATTTTAGACAATTACGGCGGCCTGAACGGGGAGCGGGAGGTTTACCATGCCAAATTCCGGGAGCTTTCTGCGGCAGTCCGGAAGCTGCGGTCGGTCTCCAGAGATGAGACGGCCCGCAGCCGCCGGGCTGAGCTGTTAAAGTTTCAGATAGAGGAGATCAGCGCTGCCCGCCTAAGTCCGGGCCTGGAGGAGCGGCTTTTGGAAAAATCCCGGCGGTTTCAGAGTGTAGAGCGCCTGGCCAGGACCTTGGGGGAGGTCTGCTCCGCCCTTTTGGGAGCCGACGAAGACAGCCCCGGAGCTTTGGAT
>CAKXAF010000363.1:0-1643 GCA_934869045.1 uncultured Nitrososphaerota archaeon
CTTTACCGGAGGACCTACTGCGGCAGCGAATACGAGGAGATCTGGGATGCACTGTTTGCGATGCACCAGTTGTTCGCTCGGTCCTCCCGTTTCGTGGCCTCTGCTTTTGGGTTTCCCATTGATACGGATGAGGAAAAGCGGGTGCTGACATACCTTTTCGGCGGGACAGGTGAGGCCGATTTTTCACAGGGATAGCCTTCTGCCAGCAAAAACACGTGCGGCTTTTTGGATTTTCCCGAAAAACCCGCACGTGTTTTTATTTGATATTATTCCAAGACATAAATTTCCATAGTTTTCGCGCCGAAAAGGCAGCTTTCCAAATAGGTGTCAAAAAACAGATCAACTGTAACTCTGCCATCCATCAGGGCGATTCCGGTATCTGCTGCAACGGCATAACCATAAACAAAAGAACCGTCCGAGGATTTAATATAAAGCTTGCTCCCATAGGGGATTACATTGGGATTTACCGCCACGTGACCGGGAATAGCGTATCGCCCGCTGGCTGTTTTGGCACCATCCCGTGCGCTATAGGCCGTACCTTTTCCCACGATCTTCCGAACATAGCTGACCGGGTTTCCGTTGGCGTCCAGCGTCAGATCCTGCGGCGCCTCCAGAGTCGTTACAGCAGCAGAACTGTCTCCGACCAAAGTGACGGCGGGGATGGGTTCCTTTGTTACAGCGGTGCTGACAGAAACGGTTTCCGTATAAACGCCATCAATATATTTTGCGACGGTCGTCGTGGTCATTTCGCCGTCTGTTCCTTCTTCCAGTGTCCGGGTTTTCCCGTTTTTCAGCAAAGGCGTGCGGCGTTCAACCGTTTCATAGGGGATTGCTTCTGCCGCCACCGACGTGCTGTAGGTGACACGCTGAATGGTAATAACGGTTTCCGGCGTGACCTTTTCCGTTAGAGCGGGGGTGATCAGATCTTCCCCGCCCAGAGTGATTTCAGCGCTTTTCAGGACATCCGCAACCGTTCCTTCCAGAAGGAAAACTTCGCTTTTGACTTTGCCGCAGATGACCGTTACCGGAAATGCGCGGTCAATGGTCAAACGGAAAATTCCATCGCGGTATTCCTGAAAGGCGTAGGTATCGTGTTTGCTGATATCAATATCAGCCTCCTTAAGGATCTCGTTCGGATCTTCCGAATCTGTCAAGAGGGAGACGGGCGGTTTCCCTTCGTCGCGAATCGTTACGAAGTTTCGCACGGTACGAACACCGGTTATGAATGGGAACGCGAGAACAACGGCAAGGATGACAGCGGCAGATTTGGTCCATCGTGCAATAGATTTCATAAACTGCTCCTTCACAAAAGTTATCTCCATGTCAGCCGAAGCATTCAGGAGACACGGCACGAAAAGCACCTGCCATTGGCGGCTTTTCAAAATGGTTTTGTACTTGTAAACCATTGTTACCGATTTGTATCCATTGTATGCAACAATATGAAGTTTGTCAAGAAATCAAGGCGATGGATTTTTGTGAAATATGACGAAATACTCAAGGGCTTTCAAAATTTTTCCTGGAAAATGCCCCGCTATTTATTGGAATTTTCTGCCGCTTATCAAAAAAAGTTCAAAATGTTTTCGGCGGAATTGACAAAGTTACTCTTTTTGATTAAATGAATGAATTAATTTGAACTTTTGCAG
>CAKXAF010000363.1:1653-2135 GCA_934869045.1 uncultured Nitrososphaerota archaeon
CTTTGCCTATTTCGGAGAATGATGCCGAAAAAAGCAGAAACACGCCTTGCCGCAGTCAAAAATATGAAGGAACTCTTTTGGATTTTTATCGGATAAATTTGGATGGATGAAAAATTCCGTTCATTTGTGCTTTGACTAAAATGAACAGAGGACAGCTCCGGGTTTTCGGAACCGTCCTCTAAAAAGGCAATCTCTGCGCGAAATTTTTAAAAAAAGACCGGCAAAAAAGGTTACAAATAGTTACACGCTCGAATCAAGCCGATAGCTCCAGTTTTCCCAGATTACGCGGCCGCCCTCGTCAATCCCCGGAGGAAGCAGAGCCAGAGCGACAGGATTTTCCTCGCCGTCAGTATCGGTAAGAATTGCGTAATCCCCATCGATCTTCTTGACCCAATAGCAGACTGGTTCCATCTTGTACCCCCCTTCCCAAAAAACCGCAGCGGATTTTTCCGCTGCGGTTTCTGTGTTGTCAGGCTTTGTTG
>CAKXAF010000364.1 GCA_934869045.1 uncultured Nitrososphaerota archaeon
AAACACGGCGGAATGAGAGAAGCCTTTCCTCGTTCCGCCGTGTTTGGGTTTGTGCCGTTACATTTCCGGGCCGCCTTTGAGCAGTACCTGAGTGGGGTAGGCAATTTCAACGCCCAGCCCATCCAGCAGCTCCCGGATCTCGAAATTGACCGCTTCCTTAAGATGCATGTAGTCGGTCCAGGTGGTACGGAGGGCATAGTAGTAGATTTCCAGATTCAGGCTGTAATCCCCGAAGGTGTCAAAGGTCACCAGAATGGAACTTTGCTCCACATCGGCAGGGCGCCGGGCCAGCAGCTCCCGGATCCCATCCACTGCCTGCCGGAGCTTTTCCTGGGGCGTCTGGTAAACGAGGCCGAGAACAAAGTGTACCCGGCGCTTGGACATCCGGGACCAGTTGATGATGGAGGTGTTGGCCAGGGTGGAGTTGGGGATAATCACCTCCGCATCCTTGAAGGTACGGATGCGGGTACTTCGGAGGGTGATGTCTGTAACGGTGCCCTCCATTTCCGGCGTTTGGATCCAGTCGCCCACGCTGAAGGGCTTATCCGCGATGATGACCAGCCCGCCGAACAGGTTGCTGGCAGAGTCCTTGGCAGCCAGGGAGAAGGTCAGCCCAGCCAGCCCCAGGCCGGTGATCATGCCGGTGATATCGTAGCCGGTCTCGCCAATAATAATGATACCGGAAAGGATCAGCAGGAGGACCTGGACAATCCGCGAAACAAAGGCGACCAAGGTCTTGTCCAGCTCTGTATGGCTGCCCTGAATGGCGGACACAATGGGAGCGGCGGCGTTCATCAGCCCTCGGGTGACAGCGGCAATGACACTGATACGGAAAAACACCCGGAGCAGCGGCAGGAGGCCGGACAGGACCGGAAAGCCCTGGGCCAGCTCCAGTACAGCCAGATAAATACCGGCGCAGACGAACAGGCCGCTGGCCGGATGTTCGAATCCGCCGGCGATCTCCTGAGCCAAAGGAAATCGTTTGAGGAAGCGCTTCAGAATCCTGGTCAGCAGACGAACAGCCGACTTTCTAAACAAAAAGAAGACAAAAAAGTAAATCAGTGCCAGCAGTACGCAGAGCAGATAGGGGAGAATATTGGAAAAGCGGATCAACAGATCGGCCACTGCATTCACAGGAAGCCCTCCTTACAATCATAGAATTTGAAAAAACGGGAATACTCCTCCTGTACCGGCGGTGGAATAGCCGGTCAATGGGAAAGGAGAGTTTCGATGCAGGAAAAATCCAAAAAGCAGAACATGGTTCACCCCAACGGGGTCGTCAGTTCCATGATTCACCCTCATCCCAGCAAAACGGATCCGCTGGGGAGCTGGACGGGCCTTCCGCAGGACGAAAATGAGCGCCCGGTTCAGGACGCCGACGACCTTTAAGGCTGCTCCAGGTTTTGCCGCGGCTGGATAGTCCGGCTTCCGCCATGCTGCCCGGCGCGGCGGTAGGAGGCCGGCGGACAGCCGTACGCTTTTTTGAACTGTTTGGAAAAATTGGAGAGGTCGTTGAATCCGCAGGAATACATAATCTCCGTTACGCTCAGGTCGGTCCCCTCCATCAGCTCCAGCGCCCGGGCGAGCTTGAACCCCAACAGATATTCCTGGGGGGAAACTCCGAGCATTTTTTTGAAAATACGAAATAGATGACTTCGGTCTACCCCCACGTGCCGTGCCAAATCCTGCACGGTTACGCCATAGGAATAGTTCCGCGCGGCGTATTCCATGGCACTGTCCACCGCTCCGCGGCTCATCAGGCGTTTGGGGTCGTTTTCCCGGTACAGCAGCGAGAAAAAATCGAACAGCCGCGCCGTCGTTGTAAAGGGGTTGGAGCTGGGGGTGACGCTGCGATAGATTTCGCCAACGCATTTCTCCATTTTTTCCACGTTTCGAAAGGAGAAGACCGGCTGCTCCAGACTGAGGCCGCACTGGCTCATGATGAAGCTGGATCCCTCCCCGCCGAAGCCAACCCAACAGTAGTACCAGGGGTCGTCCGCGTCAGCCGTATAGGTGGTGATGATGTCCGGATGGATGAGAAAGCCCTGCCCGGCGGAAAGGGAGAACCGCCGTTCACCTACGAGAAAGGTCCCCTTCCCGACCAGGACGCAGTGAATCAGGTAGTGGTCCCGGAC
>CAKXAF010000365.1 GCA_934869045.1 uncultured Nitrososphaerota archaeon
CATCCGACCAGCGCAACGCGGCCTGGCTGGAGCTGGAAAAGCAGTACCGCCCCTATCTGGACTTTGAACAGCTCCCCTTTTACAGCCGCGGTGCCGGCTGGCAGCGGCAGCTCCACATCTACCTTTATCCCTTTTATTATGTCGATTACTGCCTAGCCCAGACTATGGCCCTTCAGTTCTGGATGGAGTCGGTGAAAGACTGGGACGCGGCCTGGCGAAAGTACCTGGCGTTTGTCCGCCGGGGCGGAACGATGACTTTTGTCGGCCTAGCGAAAGCCTCCGGCCTGCACTCCCCTTTGGAGGAGGGCGCAGTTGCCGGGATTGCCGCGCCGGTCCGCCGTTGGCTGGAGGAAAATCAGTCCGTGGAGTGAACGCCCCAATACAGGTTTCTTAACAAAGGGTTTCATTTTAAAAAATGCAAGGCGGCCGGAATGTTCCGATGGGACGTTCCGGCTGTGCCATTGTTTTCGGAAGCCGATGTATAGAGCGGTTTTTTCAAGCCCATACTTCCCATATAAGTTGACGGAGGTGGGGGCATGAATTTCAAAAAAAACCCGGGCCGTTCCTCCTGGGCGGTTTTTGCGCTTTCCTTTTCCATCAGCCTGGCCATTCTGCTGATAATTGTGATGGTGGTTCTGACCGCAACGGTGAGTCCCCGCCGGAATCAGGCGGCGGATCCCGGTTCTGAGCAGGTGGCCGAGGCTTTTCAGTATGAACCTGGCGTCAAGGAGGCGATGAGCGTGCTTTTTATCAGCTGCCGCCAGCGCAGCGATACGCCCTTTGCCTACACCCTTGTCCGGTTTGACCCAGCCGGAGACCGGCTGATTCTCATTCCCATCCCTCCGGAAACTGTGACAACTGTCGGTGCAAAGACCGGCTCTTTTACCAAACACTACGACTATGCTGGCAGCGCCAACGCCCGTCTTGCCGCCGAGAGCCTGTTTCTCTGCGGCGTGGACCGCTACGTCCGGATTGCCAAATCCGGGGCCGTCAACCTGATCGACGCGTTGGGAGGGCTGGAGCACCGATTTGATACCGGCTACGAGACCGACGCCGTTTCGGTCCCTTCCGGCAACCACCTGCTGAGCGGAGAACTTCTCTATGAAATCGCAGCCTCTCCGCCTGAAAAAGCCCAGCCGGAAAGCTGGCGTGCCGGGTTCATTCAGGAGCTCTGCAGCCAGCGTTTCCGGGAGCCGCTGATCGACCGGCTGGATTACCTTTTGGAGGTATTCTGGAACAATACCGATACCGATATCTCCCAATTCGACTGTACTGCCCGCCGGAGGGCTATGGAATACTTTCTCAAGTCCGAAACCCGCACCATAGAGGTTCATCCTCTGGCCGGGACCTGGGACAAGGCCCGTACGGTCTTTACTCCAGACGAAACTGCGGTCAGCGAGCTGCGCCTGATCCTGGGCGCGGATGAAGACGAGGAAGCGTTCAGAAAGTAAAACTTTATTTGGACGCGCTTGAAGAAGGAAAGTCCACATTTGGCAGAGCGTTTGGTCAGGGCGTTTGCCAACGGTCCTCCTTCCAGAATTTCCCCTGCCAGGAATTCCGCCTCACCAGCTCTTTGTCGATTTCGTTGAGCACGACCAGCTTCCTGCGGCTCCACAGCGGGGCAATCAGTTCATCGGGCAGCCCGTCCCCGGTGACCCGCTGGATGACCGTCTCCGGCGGCAGCAGCTCCAGCTGATCGCAGACGGTTTTTACATATTCCGCCCGTTCCATCATCCGGAAATCTTCCGGCCTTGCGGAAAATTCTTCCGCCATGGGCGTCCCCTTCAAAATGTGAAGCAGATGAATTTTCAGGCAGTGGGGCCGAAGCGCTGCCGTTTTCCGCGCCGTTTCCACCATTTGCTCCGCGTCCTCGCCGGGCAGGCCGTTGATGATATGGACGCAGACCGGAATCCCCCGGGCGGAGAGTTTTTGGTACCCCTCCAAGAATGCCGCCCAGTCATGTCCCCGGTTGATCCGCCGGGCCGTTTTGTCGCTGGCGCTCTGCAGCCCCAGTTCCACAATGAGATAGGTCCGGCGGCTGAGCTCCGCCAGGTAATCGCAGACCGCATCCGGCAGGGCGTCGGCCCGGGTGGCCACCGCCAGCCCTGCGATGTTTTCTTGCCGAAGCAGGAC
>CAKXAF010000366.1 GCA_934869045.1 uncultured Nitrososphaerota archaeon
GCCTGATGGACGGGGTGAAGGAACGGCCGGACGGCAAGCTCATACTCGTCACTGCCATCAACCCTACACCGGCTGGTGAGGGAAAAACGACCACCTCGGTCGGGCTTGGCGAAGCGATGGCAAAAATCGGGAAGAAGGCTGTGATCGCCCTTCGGGAACCGTCTCTTGGACCGGTATTTGGCATTAAGGGAGGAGCGGCTGGCGGCGGATATGCCCAGGTCGTGCCCATGGAGGACATCAACCTCCATTTTACCGGGGATCTGCATGCGATCACCGCGGCCAACAATCTGCTCTGCGCCATGGTGGATAATCATCTTCAGCAGGGGAATGCCCTGGGGATCGACCCCCGGCGGATCCTGTTCAAGCGCTGCCTGGACATGAACGACCGTGCCCTGCGCTTTGCTACCATTGGACTGGGCGGCAAGGTCAACGGCGTTCCCCGGGAAGAGGGATTCATTATCACGGTGGCCAGCGAGATCATGGCGATCCTCTGCCTGGCGGATAATCTGATGGATCTCAAGGAACGGATTGCCAACATTTTGGTGGGGTACACCTATGACAACCGGCCGGTTTATGCCCGGGATCTGAAAGCCCAGGGGGCCATGGCGGTTCTTTTGAAGGACGCGCTGAAGCCTAATCTGGTCCAGACGCTGGAAAATACCCCGGTGCTGATGCACGGAGGGCCCTTTGCCAACATCGCCCACGGATGCAACTCTGTCCGTGCCACAAAGCTGGCGCTGAAGCTGGCAGATTACACCATTACCGAAGCGGGGTTCGGCTCTGATCTTGGGGCGGAGAAATTCTTTGACATTAAGTGCCGGAAGGCAGGGATCGCTCCCGACTGTGTGGTGGTGGTGGCCACAGTGCGCGCGCTGAAATATAACGGCGGCGTTGCCAAGGCGGAGCTCAGCGCAGAAAACGTTCCGGCGCTGCAGAAGGGGATTATCAACCTGAAAGCCCATGTGGAGAATATGCGCAAATTTGGGGCGCCGGTGGTGGTGGCTATCAACCGGTTCCCCAGCGATACGCCGGCGGAGCTCCAGGTCATTGATGATTGCTGCCGGGAGATGGGCGTGCCCTATGCGCTGTCGGAGGTCTTTGCGAAAGGCGGGGAAGGCGGCGTTGATCTGGCGGAAACCGTGGTGGATACCATCGCCCGCTGCAAGGCGGATTTTGCACCGATTTACGAACTGGACCGCCCGCTGAAGGAGAAGATCAGAACCATCGCAACGGAGATTTACGGTGCAAAGAATGTAGAGTACTCCTCTGGGGCGGAAAAGGCCATCGCGGAGGTCGAGGCGCTGGGACATGGCGATTTGCCGGTCTGCATGGCCAAAACCCAGTATTCGCTGTCCGATGATCCGGCCTTGCTGGGCCGTCCGGAGGGCTTCACTCTCCATGTTTCGGAGGTGCGGCTGTCCGCAGGGGCGGGGTTTGTCGTAGCGCTGACCGGGAGCATCATGACCATGCCCGGGCTTCCCAAAGTCCCCTGTGCGGAACGGATCGACATTGACGAAAACGGCGTCATCACCGGCCTATTTTGATGATACGGCCGCGGGCGGTGGATTCCGCCCGCGTGCTTTTCTTGTTTTGGAGGCGTTGCATGAAGGAAATTTGGCAGGCGGTCAAAACCTACTTCCGCAGGCTGGACAAAATGCTGCTGCTGTTTTCGGCAACGGCGGCGGCGTTCAGCCTCGTCCTGCTCTACTCGGAAGCGCAGGCCGGTTTTCTGGAGGCAAGCCGTTTGAAGATGCAGCTTTTGGCTGGAGGACTGGGCATTGCGGCAATGTTTGTGATGACTCTCATCAGCTATCGGTTTCTGGCGAAGCTCTGGTTTATCCATCTTCCCGTGACGCTGGGGCTGGTACTGCTGACTTTTACCAATCTGCCCATCGTTTATCAGCCGCCGGGATCAGACGATACCGCCTGGCTCCGGGTGGGCGGCTTTTCCCTGCAGCCGTCGGAGCTTTTGAAGATTTCGTTTATTCTGACCTTTGCGTTCCATCTTTCAAAGGTCAAGGACCGGATGAACAAGCCCCTTCATG
>CAKXAF010000367.1 GCA_934869045.1 uncultured Nitrososphaerota archaeon
CCGGCGGTTTTGAAAGATTCAGGCGGCTTTTTTCCTTTTCCGGCGGCGCTCCTCCGGCTGGAAACCGTTGGCGGCAATGCGGCGGCGGAGCCAGCCTCCCTGGAGATAGTAAATGATAAACAACAGCGAGGTTACCGTCCAGGTGATGGGGTAGCTGGCCAGCACCGTGCGGACATCCGGCCAGACAGGAACCGCCATGGCGACCCACACCACCCGGAGCACGCAGACGCCCAGACAGGTCATAATCATAGGCAGCAGAGAATCCCCGGTCCCCCGCACCGCGCTGCACAAAATCTCGATGCAGACATAGGTGATATAGGTGGGAACCAGCATCCGCAGAATCTCGATCCCCTTTTCAATGACGGCGGCATCATCGGTGAACAGCCGGTAAACCGCGCCGCCGAAGGGGTACAAAACGGCGCTCAGCACCAGGGTGGTTCCCGCCGCCATAGCCAGACAGGTCCGCACGCTTTTCCGAAGCCGCGGATAATTCTGGGCGCCGAAATTCTGTCCCACGAAGGTAGATACCGACAAGCCGAAGGCGTTCATCACCATCCAGAAAAAGCTGTCGATCTTATTGTAGGCCGTCCAGGCCGCGATCACGTCGGTACCGAAGGTGTTGATACTGGCCTGGATGATGACGTTGGAAACGTTGTACATCGTGGACTGCAGCGCTGCCGGTATTCCGATCCAGATGATTTTTTTCAGCATTGCCATGTGAAACCGGATCTTCCGGAGATCCAAATGGTAAGGCAGAGTGGTGCGCATCAGGGTCACAACCACCAACACCGCACTGAACACCTGGGACAGCACCGTGGCAATGGCAACCCCCACAACTTCCATTTTGAACCACACCACAAAAACCAGATCCAGGACGATGTTAACGCCGCAGGAGGCCATCAGAAAATAAAGCGGCCGCTTGGAATCCCCTACCGCCCGCAGAATACTGGCGCCCATGTTGTAGACCAGGGAAAAAAGCGTCCCCCCGAAATAAATCCGGATGTAAGCCGTGGAATACTCCATAATATCCTCCGGCGTTCCCATGGCCCGGAGCGCGGCAGGCGCGACGAGGATACCGCCTATTGTCAGCAGGATGCTTCCGGCGATGGAGAGCGCCATGGCCGTATGGACCGCCTCGCTGACCTCCCGGTACTGCTGGGCGCCGAACAGCTGGGAGATAATGACGGTCGCTCCTGAAGTGAGGCCAACAAAGAAGCCCACCAGCAGGTTAATCAGGGTACCGGTCGTGCCGCCCACTGCCGCCAGGGCTTCTTTGCCCACAAAATTCCCCACAATGACCGCATCGGTGGTGTTGTAGAGCTGCTGAAAAAACGTCCCGAACAAAATCGGGAAAAAGAACAGAAGCAGCTGCTTCCAGATCACGCCCTCCGTGATTCCGTTGCCCTGCCTCACGGTTTTTGCCATTCATATCCGACCCCTTTGTCTGAAATCACATCCAGTATAGCACATTTTGCCTCCCAATGTCCACCATTTCCGCCTCCGCGAAAAGGAAAAGGTCCGCGGCTGTGGAAGGGTGATACACCTTCCACAGCCGCGGACCAGTTACCGGCGGAGTCAGTCCTCGTTGTCCTTTTCTGAACCGACCACCAGCTTTTTGTGCAGGACCTTTTCCTCCTGGTAGCAGAAAAAAATTTCTGTCAGGCGTTCCTTTTTCATCCGAGGCGTCAGCAGGCTCACCACCGGCACCACGATCAGTCCGGCGACCATGGCAACGGCTCCGGCGTTGATGGGGGACGCGATGAAATGGAAAAACATATTGGATACGGTGATCCCTACCCCGCAGGCAAAGCTTGCCCACACGGAGGTTTTGGTCACGCCTTTCCAATAGATCCCGTAAAGGAACGGCGCCAGGAAGGCCCCGGCCAGTGCACCCCAGGAAATCCCCATCAGCTGGGCGATAAAGGTAGGCGGATTCAGGGCCAGCAAAACGGAAACCGCAATAAAAAAGACGATGAGCACCTGCATGGTGACGATCTGCTT
>CAKXAF010000368.1 GCA_934869045.1 uncultured Nitrososphaerota archaeon
CCGCAGAGCAGAGTGATCCCATGCTGACAAATCTGCCCGATCATCCAAATCGCTGTTATGGCCGGTATCACGGCGCAGAGCTGATAGGAAGCGATCGGGGGGAGAAAGGGCTTATAAATGGACATCCTGATCAAGCCGTGAAACTCTTAGTGGCCTTTGTCATTATACCATAAAAAGGAAGGGGTTTCAATTTTTTTTGACGGGAAGTACCTTTTTGCGGCAAACAGCTCTGAAAATCTCCCGGATCAAAAAAATTTTCGGGATTCTCTTTACAAAAACGATTGTTCGGTGTTATAATAAGAATAGATGTTCGGAAAGGGCGATAATTATGGATTTGATGGAAAAACTGACGATACTCACCGACGCCGCCAAGTACGACGCGGCCTGCACTTCCAGCGGAATGGACCGGAAAGCGGAAAAGGGCGGCATAGGGAATGCCACCGCATGCGGGATCTGCCACAGCTTTGCAGCCGATGGACGGTGCATCTCCCTGCTCAAGGTGTTGATGTCCAATGCCTGCGTTTATAACTGCCAATACTGTGTCAACCGTGTTACCAACGACACGCCCAGAGCGACTTTCACCCCTCAGGAGCTAGCGGATCTGACCATTCAGTTTTACCGCCGCAACTACATTGAAGGGCTGTTCCTCAGTTCGGGAATCATCAAAAACCCCGACTATACCTGTGAGAGAATGATGGAAGTGCTGCGGATCCTCCGGGAGGAATACCGTTTTTATGGATACATTCACGTGAAAGCTATCCCCGGTGCGGATCCGGCGCTGATTCACAGGCTGGGACTGCTGGCCGACCGGATGAGCGTCAACATCGAGCTTCCCAGCGAACAAAGCCTCAATGCCCTGGCCCCCAACAAGAGCAGGTCTGCTATTCTCGCCCCCATGGGTCTTATCCGGAACGGGATCGCGGAAAACTGTACGGATCTGGTCAAATACAAGCACGCGCCGAAATTTGCGCCTGCTGGGCAGAGCACCCAAATGATCGTGGGAGCCTCGCCGGAGAGCGATTTTCAGATTCTTCATCTTACAGAAGCGCTGTATCGGAAATATTCCCTGAAGCGGGTGTTTTTTTCAGCGTACATGCCGGTAGTGGAAAGTTCGCTCCTCCCCTCTTTCGATACGAAACCACCCCTGCTGAGGGAGCACCGGCTTTATCAGGCGGACTGGCTGCTGCGGTTTTACGGATTTGAGGCAAAGGAGCTGTTGGACGACGCCCATCCCAATTTTAATCCCTTTCTGGACCCGAAATGCAATTGGGCTGTCAATCATCCGGAGCATTTTCCGGTGGAGGTCAACCGCGCTCCCTATGAAGTCCTGCTGCGGGTCCCGGGCATCGGAGTGCGGTCGGCGAAGCGGATCGTCGCCGCCCGCCGGACCGGAACGCTGGATCTGGCGGCTCTGAAAAAAATCGGGGTGGTACTCAAGCGGGCACAGTACTTTATCCTCTGCAGCGGAAAACAGCCAGACGGCGCGCGGCTGAAATCCGACAACATGATCCGGGCGGTGCTGTCGGATAAGGCGGCCGGGATGTTAGAGGCGGCCCGAGGGGAACAGCTGACCCTTTTTTCGGACCCGCGGATGCTGACGAAGGAGGACGTGGCAAAATGCCTTACCGGACAACTCTAAATGCATATGTATACGATGGGAGCTACGAGGGGATGCTTTGCTGCATCTTTACGGCCATCGCGGAGAAGGAGCTTCCGGCGGACATTTATCCGGAGGATGCGGAACAGGCCTCCCTTTGTCCGCCCCGCTTTATTGAAACCGACTCAGTGAAGGCTATGCGGGTCCGGAATTCAATTCCACGGAAAATATCGCCGGAGGCCATGCGGTGGGTGGAGGACGGATTTCTCTCCTGCGAAGAGCACAAGGAACGGCTGATTCTGGATTTCCTCCGCAAAGGATACCGCGCAGGCCCTCAGATCACCCAAATGCTCCAGGATGAAACGGTTTCCCGGCTTCAGAAAGCAGTACAGTTCGTGGG
>CAKXAF010000369.1:0-303 GCA_934869045.1 uncultured Nitrososphaerota archaeon
CCGTCGACGGTGTCATCAGCGACGATGAGCTGGAGGACTTCATCCGCATCCGGGAGGAGCTGGAGCGCATCTCCATCGCGGTAGAGACGCTGCAGCTGTGGTCGGAGCGGATGCTGGCCACCGGCGCCATTGACGCTGAACGGTATGAGGAATATGAGCGCCGGCGTGCGGAGCGGGATTGAACCGGGTATTTTGCCGCGGCAGTGGAAATAGAGGGGCCTAATTTGCCAAACCGATGCTGGAAGCCGCTGGTGCGGGATGGTAGAATACGGGTAAGCAGAGAGAGCAGATGCTCCTGTGAAG
>CAKXAF010000369.1:313-1113 GCA_934869045.1 uncultured Nitrososphaerota archaeon
TCCAAAAACGAGACTCCTGGCGATCCGCCTGATGGAGAACCTCCGAAAAAATCCCGCTTACGCCCAGACACTGGGCGTCCAGGTGACCTTAAAGAGATCCGCCTGAAGGGTTGGGCTCCCATTCCGATCCGGCGGCGGCTGAGGGCTTCACAGCTGGGTGAAGCCCTCTTTTGCAGAGAGAATTGATGCCTTGGGAAGGGAAAGGAGCGAAACGAGATGAACGGCTATGACCAGCAGCTGAAGGAGCTGCTCGCCCAGTGCGCCCGCAAGCGGAAACTGGAGGCCTCGGCCGCGGAGCTGCGGCGCCAGCGGGATACCTACGCCGCCAGGGCGGAGGAGCTGAAAGAGGCCATGCGGGAGGAGCAGGCGGATGTGGACCGGCTGGAGGGCCGGAGCCTGGCCGCCTTCTTCTACAACGTGGTAGGGAAGATGGACGAAAAGCTGACGCGGGAGCGGCAGGAGGCCTACGCCGCCCGGGTGCGGTATGACGCGGCGGCCCGGGAGCTGGCCGGTGCGGAGGAGGATCTGGCCCGGTGCCAGGCGGAACTGGGCACCCTGGACGGCTGCGAGGAGCGGTACGCCGCGCTGCTCCGGGAGAAGACCCAGGCGGTCAAGGCCGCCGGCGGCGCGGCCGCGGAACAGATCCTCCGCATGGAGGAGCGCGAGGCCTACTTAGAGAGCCAGGAGCGTGAGCTGGGGGAGGCGTCCGCCGCCCGGCAGAGCGCCCAGGCGACGGCCGATGGGATCCTGGAGTGCCTGAGCAGCGCGGAGGGCTGGGGCACCTGGGACCTGATAGGCGG
>CAKXAF010000369.1:1123-1987 GCA_934869045.1 uncultured Nitrososphaerota archaeon
CCAAGCACAGCAAGCTGGATGAGGCACAGGCGGCGGTGGAGTACCTGCAGTCGCAGCTGCGCGCCTTCCGGACGGAACTGGCCGACGTGACCATCAGCGCCGATTTCCAGGTCAATATCGACGGCTTCCTCCGCTTTGCCGACTATGTGTTCGACGGCATCTTCGCCGACTGGGCGGTGCTGGACCGGATCAATCAGGCCCAGGCCCAGGTGGAGGACACCCGGGCGCAGATCTGCGCCGTCCTGGACCGCCTGGGGCAGATGACGGACCAGGCGGAGCGGGAGCGGGCCGGACTGCGGCAGGAGATCGAGGGCCTGGTCAGCAGCGTGCCCATGTAGGATAAATCGCTAAGCGGTATGGGAAACAAGAGGGAATAAGGAGAATAACGAGTATGGATGATGACGCGGGCGCCCAGGCGCCCCAGCTGCTCTGGATCAACTGGACGGACCAGGTGGTATCCTTCCACCGGGAAGAGGGGCTTGAGCCGGTGGCGTTCCCCGACCACGACGCCATGCTGGCGTATGTGTTCCAGAAGACCTCCAACGGCTTTCGCATCCAGTGAGAGACTGCTGAGAAACGATTCAACAAAATAAGGAGCAACCCATGAAATTTATCATTGAGCACCTGTCCAAGCGCTTTGAGCAGAAAGAGGTGCTGAAGGACATCGACTTTACCTTTGAGGAGGGGAGGATCTACGGCCTCTTGGGCCGAAACGGCGCCGGTAAGACAACGGCTTCCTATACGGTGTTGCCGGAGATGCTCGACTGCCGCGAATTCGTCAATGCCGACGAAATCGCCAAGGGCCTCTCGCCGTTCAACCCCGAAAGCGTCGCCATCGACGCGGGGAGGCTGATGCTGCAACGC
>CAKXAF010000370.1 GCA_934869045.1 uncultured Nitrososphaerota archaeon
GTCGGAGATCAACCCGCTGAACCACGGCCCCATAGCGCAGCCCATATCGCCGCTGAGAGCCATGACTGCAAACATCTGCGCTCCGCCGGCAGGAAAGTCCCGGGCCGCAAGGCTGAATGCTCCCGGCCACATCAGGCTGACCGACAGGCCGCACAGCCCACACGCCGCCAGAGACAGCACCGGCCAAGGGGAGATTACCGCCGCCAGATAGCAGACGATGCACAACCCCGCAGACGCCATCAGCGCGTTCTCCAACCGGATTTTCGAACCCTTGAGGCCGAAGCCAAGCCGCCCCAGGCCCATGAACAGTGCAAACATACAGGGTCCCAGCAGATCTCCCAGGACCTTGCTGACGCCCAGTCCCTTCTCCGCAAACAGGCTGGACCAGAGGGACATAACGCCCTCTCCCGCCCCGGCACAGAGCATGAGGATCAGCACAATCCAGAAAAAGCCCTGCCGGAACAGCGCCCGCAGAGGCGAGCCATTCTCTCCCGCCGTGATGGGCCGCAAAGGAACCTTTAAAAAGCAGAACAGATTCACCAGTGGAATTCCGGACCAAACCAGCGGCAGAATCCACCAGACAGCCCGCCCAAATAGCTGCAGAAACAGAGTGGTCAGCAAAACTACGCCCATCTGCCCCCAGCAGTAGAAGGAGTGCAGCAGGCTCATGGCCCCGGCCTTATCATCTCCCGGGACCGATTCCACCACCGGACTGACCAGAACTTCCAGCAGGCCGCCTCCAATCCCCTGGAGCACCACAGCAAGGCTCAGACCGATGTACGGATCCGGCAGGACGCCCGGCAAAAACGCCAGCAACCAAAGGCCCGCCGCACCCAGCGCATGGGCGCTCACCATCAAGGCCCGGCAGCTGACCCGCTCCACCAGCTTGACGGAAATCAGATCCACCACCAGCTGGGTGAAAAAATTCAGAAAAATCAGCCGCCCCAACCGCTCGAAGGAAACGCCGTAATCCGTCTGGAAGATGATAAACAGCAGCGGGAGCAGGCAGTTGACCACCGCCTGGGTAATGTATCCCAGATAGCAGGCCCGCAGGGTGGGCTTATAGTTTACGCGCTCCGCCGTCATTCCCCTTCCCCCTGACGGAAGCGGCAGACCGCCGCAGCCCAGCCATTTTCTTCCCGCAGCTCACAGACCGCGAAGCCATGCTGCCACAGACGGCCGGTCACTTCCTCCGCCCGCTCGGCAATGATGCCGGAGACGATCAGCGTCCCGTCTGCCTTCAGAAACCGCGCGAACAGCGGCGCCATGGCGATGATCACGTCGGCAACAATATTGGCGAGGATCAGATCGTAGGACTCCGCCCCGATCTCCTCCGCCAGTCCGGCATCTGCCAAAATGTTTCCGCAGTGAACCTTCAAACGCTGATCGTCACAGCCGTTGAGCGCCGCGTTTTCCCTTGCAATTTTTACAGCCAGCTGATCGATATCCACCGCTGTCACGGACTCCGCCCCCAGCAGCAGCGCGGCGATGGAAAGGATGCCGCTTCCGCAGCCCATGTCCAGCACCCGCAGCCCTTCGGGTTTTTCCCGGTCCAGAAACGTCAGGCAGAGCCGGGTGGTGTCGTGGCTTCCGCTGCCGAAGGCCATCCCCGGGTCCATCCGAAGAACAGTTTGTCCGGTCCCGGCAGTGAAATTCTCCCACTCCGGGACCACGGCCAGGGTATCGCTGACCACAATCGGCCGGTAATACTTTTTCCAGGCCGTCTCCCAGTTCTCCTCTTCCTGATAGGAGACGGCTACGGAAAGCTCGCCCAGGTCGGTCTCCTGCTCCGCCTGGAGGGCCCCCAGATCCGTCCGGATCTGGCTCAGCGTTTCGAAGCCCTGCGGGTTGTCGGGCAGGTAAAACTTCACCGCCGTATCGCAGTGGGCCATTTCCATCAATTCCTCATCCACATAGTCCCAGTGAATGGTGGTATCGCTTAAAAAGCGGTTAAAATCACCGGCGT
>CAKXAF010000371.1 GCA_934869045.1 uncultured Nitrososphaerota archaeon
GATGAAAAGAGGCTGGTCCTGCGGAATGGAGAAGTCTTCGTCCGTCCAGGAAAAAGGCTCGTCCGGCGACCAGACCTGGCCGGTGCAGGAGCCATCTGCGAACTGGTGGATCCGATGGATGTAGAGGGGGATGCGGTCAAAGGAGCGCCCTCCGGCAGTGACCCGCACCTTGACATGAGAGCCGTGGGGAATGGTTTTCCGTCCCCGGACAAAGACCTCCCAGTTTCCGTTTTTCAGCTTTTTCATGGGATTTGCAGCAGGGTCCCAGCCGTTAAAGTCCCCGATCAGGGCCATGGAATCGGCCCCCGGGGCCCACTCCCGGTAGTGCCAGCCATTCCGGCCTGGATGGAGGCCGTAGTAGAGGCTTCCGTTGGCGAAATCCGAGAGACTGCCGGTTTGGGCGATGAGCCGTTCCTTGGTTTCCCGGTACAGCCGCATCCGCAGGCGGAGGTCCGGTTCATAGGGCTCCAGCCCCGGATCCAGGGCGAGGATGCGCAGCTCCGGTGCGCCGGAGGACGCGGCGGTTTTTAAGTCGTTTGCCATAAACGGGACGCTCCTTTCAGACGGTGGAATGAATTATCCCCATTGTACCGTTTTCCAGCTGGTTTGTCAACGCGGCGCGGGACCCGAGCCCTTCCGGGAAAGTCTGGCTGCTTTTACACGCAGGCAGCGCCGCGCACCTTTTCTATGACGATCCCTGCAGGAATTTTTTTGCCTCCCTGCGGTTTTTCAGAAGGATCACATTGACGCCGTGGGTTCCTTCCAGCATCTGGTATAGGGCATCCCGCCCCCTTTGGTGACCTGTCCAGACGGATTTCCAAAACCGGAAATGCAGCCCTTCGGGACAGTTCCCGCCCAAATCCGGGCGGGTGCGGCCCCAGTGAGTCAGGGAGCGTTTGACCACACCCCAGAGACAGGCCAGCCGGGAAAAATCAAAATAAAGGACCGTGTCACAGTATTGGAGCCGGAGCGGAAGGGTCCGGCGGATATTCCCATCCAGGATCCACCGGGGCTTCTGAAGCTCCTGAAGCAGGAGCCGGTCAAATTCTTCGTCCGGTACGGGCTGCCAGCCGTCCCGCCAGTAAAGAGCGTCCAAATGCACCAAGGGCAGTTGGTTTTTTTCGGCCAACGCCTTTGCAAAGGTGGTTTTTCCGGCGCCGTTTCCGCCGATGATCAGAATGCGTTCCAAAAGAGTCCTCCTTGCTGAAGGTTCATGTCATGCTTCCGCTTTCAATATACCAAATCTTTCTTCACAATGCAAGACGGCGCCTTGCATTTGTACCCCGGACATGCTATGATGAGAAAAAGGGGGCCGATGACAATGAACGAAATGCTTTCCCGGCTGCTGGACGCTGCCCGGGCGGATCAGGGGCTGAAGCAGGCGCTGCTGGCTTCGGAGAAGGCGGCGGATCCGATGGCCGCCTTCTGCCGTACGGCGGCGGAGGCGGGTTATCCTGTGACCGTGGGGGAGCTGTTCGCCATGGGGCAGGAATATGCAGATAACCTGCTGAAAAGCGTCAACGGCGGAGCGGAATACCCCATAGAGGGGTGGGAGGATACCTATGAGCTGTTCCTGGCGGCTTTAAAGATATGAGAGGCGGCGGAAAGCAAAATGCCGCTGAAGCAGGAAACAGCAGAGACTTTTTTGAATATTTTTGACTGTGCGAGGCTGCATATGCGGCCTCTTTATGTGTTTTAGGGGAATATCCAGGAAGGGGCCTTCTTGAAAATAGTTGCACAATCTCCGAAAAAAGTTGATGTTTCTTTTATTTTCAGAAGGATTTGTTGACTTTGGGGGCGGCGGTGTAGTAAGGTGGTTTCAGAAGGATTATTCCCTGAAGGAGGATATTTTTATGAAAGCTTTTCAGAAGGACTGCCTGACCGTCTGCCAGTATGATACCCGGCCGGAGATGGGGAAGGCGGCCGCCGCCGATGTCGCCGGCAGGATCCGGGAGATG
>CAKXAF010000372.1:0-716 GCA_934869045.1 uncultured Nitrososphaerota archaeon
TGATCTTTACGGCCGGGCTTCAGTGGCGCTACATTCTAGCCGGACTGGGGGGGATGGCGGTGCTGGTGCCGGTGATTTGGTACAGCAACTCCTTTCCCGACTATCTCCGGAACCGGATCCTGGTGCTGATGGACGTGGAGCATTCCACCCTATCGGAGGCGTACCACCAGCAGGTGGGGCGGCGGATTCTCGGATCCGGGGAGGTGTTCGGCAAGGGGCTTTTTTCCGACGACCTGAATTACGTTTATGCGATTCACAATGACTTTATCCTGTCCCATATTGGGCAGACGCTGGGATTTGTAGGATGTACCTTTGTCGTATTGCTATTGACGGCGATTTGTGTTAAAATATTACTGACGGCGCGAATGAGCGCCGATCCGCTGGGGTGCTACATCTGCACCGGCGTGTTTGGAATGTTTTTTTTCCAGTCCCTGATCAATATTGGGATGGTGCTGGGGGTTGTGCCGGTCATCGGCATTACGCTGCCGTTTATCAGTTATGGCGGGACTTCGCTGCTGACCTCGTATCTCGCCATGGGGCTGGTCATGAGTGTTTATTCGTTTAACCGCAAGCGCCCGGGTTCCGGGTATTGATTCTGAAGGAAAGGAAGCGGGGAAAGCCCCGCTGGATTTGAAATATGCGCGTCATTACCGGTACCGCCCGCGGGCGGAAGCTGAAAACCCTGGAGGGACTGGACGTCCGGCCAACCACTGAAG
>CAKXAF010000372.1:726-1658 GCA_934869045.1 uncultured Nitrososphaerota archaeon
ACTGAAGTGGTGAAGGAAGCGGTTTTCAGCATCGTTCATTTCGTGGTTCCCTATGCCAATGTGCTGGACCTTTTTGCGGGCTCCGGGCAGATGGGAATCGAGGCGCTGAGCCGCGGCGCCGCTAAAGCCGTTTTCGTGGACAGTTCCCGCCGGTCCCAGGAGGTCATCAAGGAAAATCTTACGGCGGTGGGACTGATGAAGCAGGCGCGGGTCATCGCTGACGACGCCGTTTCGTTTCTGAGCCATACCGCCGAATCCTATGATATTATTTTTCTCGACCCGCCCTATGATCTGGGCTTTGCGCCCAAGATTCTCCCGCTGCTCGGCCGGTGCCTTTCGTCGGAGGGCATTGTTCTGTTTGAGCACCGAAAGGGCGAGGAAATGCCGGAAACCGTCGGGGAGCTTCAGATGAAGAAGCAGTATACCTATGGAAAAACGGTTGTGACAACTTATGGAAGGGCTCCGGCGGCGCAGAATTGACTCCGCAGGACCAGAAAGGAAGCGTTTCATGAAAATCGCCGTATGTCCGGGCAGCTTCGACCCGATCACCCTGGGACATCTGGACATCATTCACCGTGCGGCCAAGCTTTTCGATAAGGTGATCGTGTTGGTGTCCATCAATCCCGCGAAAACCAATTACGCTTTTACAACCGCGGAGCGAATGGATTTTATCAAGAGGGTGACGGCTGGTTTGGAAAACGTCTGTGTGGACTCTTCTGACGGGCTGCTGGCGGACTATCTGCGGACCAAGGGGGCCTGCGCGATCGTGAAGGGACTGCGGGCGGTGTCTGACTTCGAGTACGAGTTTCAGATGTCCCTGGCCAACAAAATGCTCAACCCGGAGGCGGAGACCGTGTTTTTTACTGCGGCGGCTGACAATATGGACCTTAGCTCCAGCATTGTGAAGCAGATCGCCAGCTTCGGCGGCGATA
>CAKXAF010000372.1:1668-1957 GCA_934869045.1 uncultured Nitrososphaerota archaeon
CAATTTTGTTCCGGCGTGCATTCTGGAAGAGATCCAGGAGCGCCTTTCCCGCAAGTAAAGCCGCATCTTTGAAGGAGGAGTTCCCATGACCAACAATGAAAATATCGACAGCATCCTGATGATGATTGAGGACATGCTGGACGGAGCGTGGAGCATCCCGCTTTCCGGCGGGAAAGGCGCGGTGGACGTCGACCGTCTCCGGTAACTGATCGTGGATCTTAAAATGCACATCCCGGTGGAGGTCGCCAAAGCCAAGGAGATCGTCAACGACCGGAAGATCATTCTGGAC
>CAKXAF010000373.1:0-1073 GCA_934869045.1 uncultured Nitrososphaerota archaeon
CGTCAGCAGGACGTTGATGGTGCAGAGTATGATAAACGAGCCGATCAGCATGATAACAGACAGAAAAAGATCCTCCGGTCCGTGGTGGGCCAACTCGGAAATGTCCATCAGGTCGTTGATGATCCGGGACATGATGGAGCCGGTCTTGTGCTCGTCAAAAAAGGAAAAGGGCAGCCTTTGGAGCCGTCGGAAGATGTCCCGCCGCATATCCGCCTGGATTCGGACGCCGACGATATGGCCGTAGTACTGAATAAACCAGTTCAGCCCCGCCTTCAGCAAGTAGATGGCCAGCAGCACCCCGCCCCAGATGAGCAGCAGCCGGAGGTTCCGGTTGGGTACGTAGTCATTGATCATATTTTTGGCGATCATGGGATAGAAAAGCCCGGTCACCGCCACAATAAAGGCGCAGAGCATGTCCGCGAAAAAGAGTTTCCGGTGGGGTTTGTAGTATTGAATAAACTTGCGTATCGTTGCCATCTTGCGCTCCTCCGTTGCCGTTTCTTGACGAACCTGACGAAGGCTATTATAGCATAGGAACCAGCTTTTGACAAGTCGCTGTATCAGGTGCTTGGGAGATTCCGTTTCTCCTAATATCTCTATAGGGAAGTAAAAAGGCGCCGGACCTTTCTGTTTTGCAGAAGAGATCCGGCGCAGGTATTTTCAGGTATCGTTTATGCGTTCTGTTCCATAGCCCATTTGGCCGCTCCTAAAACTCCGGCCTTGTTGCCGAGCTTTGCCCGGGTTAGAGTGAGCTTTCTCAAAAAGCTTTCCATGGCCACGGCTTTCAGGGCTGTCTGCAGCCCTTCCTGGATGTAGGGCTCGTTCATGATGCCGCCGCCCAGAACGATACAGGGCGGGTTGAACGTGTGGATCAGGGAAGCCAGCCCACAGGCGATCTCTTCTATCCAGGCATCCACCACAGCCTTGACCGCCGTGTTTCCGGCGTTCAGCTCTGCGAAGATCACCCGGCCGTTTTCACAGGCAGGGCAGACCTTCCGCGCCTCCCGGACCAGAGCGGTGGTGGAGGCGTACTGCTCGTAGCAGCCCCTTCCGCCGCAGCCGCAGGGGAGCCC
>CAKXAF010000373.1:1083-1947 GCA_934869045.1 uncultured Nitrososphaerota archaeon
CCTTATGGGTGATGAGGTGGCCTACTTCCCCGGCGACGCCGCCGGCCCCCCGGAGGACCTTTCCGCCCAGGATGATTCCGCCGCCGATGCCGGTGCCGAAGGTCAGGCAGAGAAAATCGGAAAAGCCCCTGGCCGCACCGAAGGCTCCTTCGCCGATGGCGGCAGCGTTGACGTCGTTTTCCACCGCTGTGGGTACGGAGAACCGCTCCTCCAGCAGCTTTTTCACCTTTGTGCCGGTATATTGGGGAATATTTTCATTGGCGTAGATGATTTCTCCACGGAAGGCGTCGACCTGACCCGCGGTGGAGATGCCGATGCGGTCGAAGCCCCGGTAGGCGGCCAGTAGGCTGCAGAGCCGCTCCAGCAGGGCGGGGCCGCCCTGCTTGGCGTCAGAGGGGTGCTCGGTAAAGGAGAGCAGCTCGCCGGATTCCGTTACCTCGCCGATTTTGATGGCGGTGCCGCCGATGTCAGCCGCAAGTATTCTCATGGCGGCCTCCTTACTTCTCAATCGCGGCAACGAACCGCTTGGTGATGTCCCGGGGGCGGGTGATGGCGGTGCCGACCACCGCAGCGGCAGCGCCGGTGGCCAGGGCCTTTTGCAGCTGCTCCGGGGTCCAGATGCCGCCTTCAGCAATCAGGGGGATGGTCAGATCCCGGGCCAGGCGCTCCATCATCTCAAAGTCCGGCAGGCTGCGGCCCCCGGTGTAGGGGGTGTAGCCGCTGAGAGTGGTTCCTACGCAGTCGAAACCCAGGCGCTGGGCCTCCATTCCCTCCTCGTAGGTAGAGCAGTCGGCCATGAACAGCGCGTCGGGATATTTTTTGCGGATGAGGGGGAAGTACTCGGAGATGGTCATGCCATTGGCC
>CAKXAF010000374.1 GCA_934869045.1 uncultured Nitrososphaerota archaeon
TGAAGGAGCTCCAACCGGCTCCATTGGGAAACTTTTCTTACCAGAATTTCCTTTATCCCCCAGAGCTCTCCGCGGCATTTGCGCCCGGAGAGCCCTTTTTGTTTTCTGGGCAACGGGATTTCTGTCCCGCTTGAAAAATGTCAGAGAACCCTCCGCAATTTTTTGCCGGAAGGCTTTTCCAACGCCTTTTCTTGTGCTACAATAAAAGAAAACCCGTGCAAAGGAGTCTTTTTTATGCCGCCGATTCTCCGCTTTGCCTCCCTCTCTGACACCGCCGGCATCCTGGACATTTACGCGCCCTATATCCGGGACACCGCCATCACCTTCGAATACACCGTTCCCTCCCTGCCTGAATTTCGGCAGCGTATCCAAACGATCCAGCAGCGGTTCCCCTATCTTGTCTGCGAGGAGGACGGCCAGCTTCTCGGCTATGCCTATGCCTCCTCCCATCACGAGCGTGCCGCCTACGCCTGGAACGCGGAGCTGTCCATTTATGTCCGGCCCCAGTGCCAGCGCCGCGGCATCGCCGGCGCTCTCTGCCGCAGCGTCATTGAGATTCTCCGGCTCCTGGGCTACCGCAGCCTTTATTCCCGTATCACGATTCCCAACCCAGCCAGTCTGGCCCTCCACCGCTCCCTGGGCTTTCGGGAGGAGGGCCGGTATACCGCCACCGGCTTCAAGCTGGGGCAGTGGCGCGATATGGCGAAGCTTTCCCTTGTCCTGGCTCCCCGGCAGGGCGAACCAGAGCCGGTCCGGCCCGTTTCCGCCCTTTCTCCTGATCTGGTTGGGGAGATCTTCGCCCGCCAGCTGTCAAAAATCCACTGAAAAAATCGTTGTTTTCTTGCTTTTTTATGAGCAAGCTGCTACAATAAAAGCAGGCTTCTTAAACTGCCACCTTCCCCAAAAATCGTAGGGGGAGGCGGCCCTCCTCGCCCGTCCCAGCGGGCAAAATCCAACTCCGACGCCTTGCAAAATCAGCAGCGCTCTGTATCTATTTCAGAAAGGAAGCGAACAGCATGGAAAAATTCCCGCCACTTATTCCCGGATCGCCCTGCCTGATCCACGGCGGCGACTACAACCCCGACCAGTGGCTTGATGAGCCCGAAGTTTTAAAGGAAGACGTCCGCCTGATGAAAGCCGCCGGAATCAACAGCGCCACCGTCGCCATCTTCGCGTGGGCTGCCTTGGAACCCGAGGAAGGAAAATTCCGCTTCGACTGGTTAGACGAAACTTTCGACCGTCTGTGGAAAAACGGAATCCATATCATTCTTGCCACCCCCTCCGGCGCCCGCCCTGCCTGGATGGACGAAAAATACCCGGAAATTCTCCGGGTAGATGCCAGCCGCGTGCGGCATCTCCACGGTGTCCGGCACAACCACTGCTTCACCTCCCCCGTCTACCGGGAAAAGGTCCGCGCCATGAATCGTATGCTGGCGGAGCGCTACGGCCGCCACCCAGCCCTTATGATGTGGCACATCTCCAATGAGTACGGCGGCGAGTGCCACTGCCCCCTCTGCCAGGAGGCCTTCCGGAACTGGCTCCGGGCCAAATACGGCAATGACATCGAAAAGCTGAACCACGAGTGGTGGACCTATTTCTGGAGCCACCGCTTCACCTCCTTCGACCAGATCGAATCCCCCTCCCCCATCGGCGAAGGCGGTGTTCACGGCCTGACCCTGGACTGGAAACGCTTCGTCACCGACCAGACCCTGGATTTCCTCCGCAATGAGATCGCCCCCCTCCGGGAGGTCTGCCCGGACATCCCCGTCACCAGTAACTACATGGGCTTCTACGAGGGTCTGAACTACTGGAAGATGGTGGAGGACCTGGATCGTGTCTCCTGGGACAACTACCCAGCATGGCATAATCCCAAGGAAAAGACCTGGGAAACCGCCGCCCGCGCCGCCTTTATCCATGACATGAATCGTTCCTTCAAGGGCGGCAGA
>CAKXAF010000375.1 GCA_934869045.1 uncultured Nitrososphaerota archaeon
CTTCCCGGCTGCGCGCGCCTTTTTCCGTTACCGGGCAGATCATCAGGCTGGGGCCGAAAAGATACTGGTCAGAAATCCCCCAGGTGCGGCGGTCTGTCCGGAAGTCCATCCAAAGGCACCGCATCATGGTCTGCTGGTAGCGGGTGATCTGCCACGCCAGCGAATAGATGTAGGGGAGCAGACGGTAGCGAAGCATCAGATACCGGTGCAGGATTTTTTCCGTTTCTTCCCCAAACTGCCAGACCTCCCGGGGACAACGGGTTCCGTGGGCCCGGAAAATGGGGCAGAATGCGCCGAATTGGAACCAGCGGATGTACAGCTCCCGGTATTCCGGGGAGTCGCAGCCGGCGCTGCTGAAGCCCCCGATGTCCGACGTCCAGTAGGGAAGGCCGGAGAGGGAATATTGCAGGCCGTCGGCGATCTGCCGCCGGAAGGTCTGCCAGGAGCCCCAGGTGTCGCCCGACCAGACCGCTGTTGCGTATTTTTGAATCCCAGTAAACCCGGTTCGGGATAGGATAAAAACCCGTTTGGTATCATCCGCCTGCCGCTGGTGCTCCCAAATCCCTCGGGAATGGGCCAGTGTGTAGGCATTGAGCCAGCGGGAAGCCGGACCGCGGCAGGTTTCATACATGTGATACGCACCCTGGAGGCTCCAAAGGTTCGGCTCCGTGGCATCCAGCCACCAGGCGTCGACTCCCTTGCGGAAAAGGCCCTCCTCCATGCGGCGCCAAAGCGCCTCCCGGGCTTCCGGGTTCCAGACGTCATAGTAGTTTTTTCGGAAGCCCTGCAGTGCCGCAGTATAATCGCCAATTCCTTTCAGGGCCTCATCGTCCATGAGAAAGCCCTTGCTTTTAAACTCCCGGTAGGCCTGATTTTTTTCGCTCTCGCCGAAGTTTGGCCAGACGCTTACCATAAAATGCACATTCTGCTTATGGAGCGATTCGACCACATCCTCAATATTTTCCGCATAGTCTGGGGAAAATTCCAGGGCGTTCCAGCCAAAGTCCCCCCAATACTGCCAATCCTGTACGATCGCGTCAATTCTGCAACGATATCCAGGACCTCCTGGCCGGTATGGTAGCATTCTTTGCTCTGCCAGTAGCCGTAGGCCCACTTGGGGAACAGGGGAGCGTCCCCGGTCAGCTGCCGGTAGTCCCTTATGATCTGCTCGGGCTCCGGACCGTACAGCACGCAGTAGTCAATACCGCTGCCGGCCTCCGACCAGACGGAGGTCTCCTCCTGCTGGGAGGGGGGCTGATAGTAGAGGTTGGCAGTGGCGTTTACGAAGATGGGATACGCTCTGCCGGCCTCCAGCCGTACTGTACCGGTGTAATAATTGGCGTGCCAGGAGGTGCCACGTTCGATTACCGTCTGGCCGCCGATATTCACAATTAAATCCTCATAGCCAAGGTTTTTGTTGAGCTTTTCGAGGATCCAGACATATTCGCCGGTCTGTTCGGGGGTAAAGACGGTGCTGGAGGTCTTGGTATACGGATTGAACTGCAGGGGGCATGGGGTTTTCCGGCGGTTGATCTCGGTGAGGGAGCAATTGTTCCAAAGGAGCCCGTAGCCATTGGTCGAAATCAGGTGAGGCACGGCGCTGATGATGTTGAATTGGCTTAAATGGACAAAACGGCCTTTGTAATTGCAGGCGCCGTCCGCCTGCTGTCCCAGGCCGCTGATCCGCTCCTCCTCGGTGGTATGGAAAATCTGCTCGATGCCGCTGGAAGAGGTCTGGGTGAAATGGGCTTCTTTTTCCCGCAGGATTTCTGAGCCGGTACGTTGTTCGCAGAACCGCAGATTTTCGCTGCGCTTGTCGTAAACCGCGCGGAGTTCCTCAGTGTCCACCTGGATGGAGTCCGGGGTTTCCCGGACGGTCCAGGCGTTTTCTCCGGGAAGAACATTTGGAAGCGCCGGTTCGCCCTGTTCGGACCGGGGCTGGTC
>CAKXAF010000376.1 GCA_934869045.1 uncultured Nitrososphaerota archaeon
CGTCTGACCTACCATTTGATTTAAGTACAGCTTTTTATTTTGGTTTTTCTTGTGGTCCCCCAACTTAAAAACAGCGGGGAAGTCCTGATTGCCAATATGCCGGGATACTTGGAGGCGCTGGAGACTTGGACCGGCCGGTGGATGGAATGGCTGGGCATCGCGCCGGAACAGATAACCGCTCTGACCAGCGACTGGGACGCCGTCTTTACGAAAGCGCTGGAGCTCCTTCAGAACTTTGCGCCGGACATGATGGGGTCGGCGGCTACTGTGGCCAGCGGTATTTTCAACGGCATTGTCAGTTTGGCGGTAGGCTTGGTTTTCTCCGCTTATCTGCTGGCAAAAAAGGAGGATCTCTGCCTCAGCTGCAAACGGACCCTTTTTGCGTTTCTTCCACGGGACAAGGCAGACTACCTGGTTTCTGCGGGGAAGCTGACCAACCGGACTTTTGCGCGGTTTGTGTCCGGACAGCTCACGGAAGCGGTCATCATCGGGATGCTTTGCTTCATCGGCATGGGAATTTTCCGGATGCCATATGCCTCTTTGATTTCCACGGTTGTCGGCGTCACCGCGCTGATCCCGATTTTCGGCGCTTTTATCGGAACGGCCATCGGAGCGTTCCTGCTCTTCATGGTCCATCCCATGACAGCGGTCTGGTTTGTGCTGTTTATCATTGTCCTGCAGCAGATTGAAAGCAATTTTATCTATCCCAAGGTGGTGGGGACTTCGGTGGGGCTTCCTGGTATCTGGGTGCTGTTTGCAGTAATGGTGGGCGGCAACGTGTTTGGTATCATGGGGATGCTGGTGGGAATCCCTTTGGCCTCTGTGGCATATACGCTTTTTCGGGACGCCGTCAGCAAAAGGCTGCGCCGCCGGAATATCACGAGGGAGGATCTGTACAACGCAGGAAATGACCATTTCGGTTCGTGAAAACTTTAGTTTTCAGCAGGTAGTCCATCAATATTTTACACACTCACGGCAAAAGTGTTGCCTCTTGACAGCGGTGTTGTTATAATAACCTCAGAGAAGCCGTTTTGGAGACAGAACCGGCAGCTTTCTTTGGAGCCGCAGCTTATAGGGAATGGATATCGAACATATTTTACGGCAGTGTATCATGCAAGCAAAAGCAATTGTGCAAGGAGGACGGATTTTCATGAAAGAGAAACTGAACATCGGTGTAATTGGGTTAGGCGGCCGGGGATATGGCCTGCTGGACAGCGTGATGCTCCCCCGGGAGGAGATCAATGTTCTGGCGGTCTGCGACCTGTATGAGGACCGGCGGCAGCGGGCGGCGGACACCGTACGGGAGAAGAAGGGGAACGCCCCGCTTTGTACGGCGGATTTCCGCGAAGTGTTGGCGATGGACGCTATCGATGCGGTCATTGTTTCCACCTCTTGGGCGGATCATCTGCATATCGCTATTGCGGCTATGAAGGCTGGTAAATACGTTGCTACTGAAGTGGGCGGCGCATATTCTATCGATGAGTGCTGGGAGCTGGTCCGGACTCATGAGGAGACCGGCGTGCCCTGCATGATGCTGGAAAACTGCTGCTACGGCAGGGACGAGCTGATGGTGCTCAATATGGTCAAGCAGGGGATTTTCGGCGATATCGTCCACTGTCAGGGCGGCTATCGCCATGATCTGCGGGACGAGGTATCCTTTGGCCGGGAAAACCGGCATTACCGGCTGGTCAACTACATGAACCGGAACTGTGAAAACTATCCCACTCATGAGCTGGGCCCCATCGCTAAGGTGCTGAACATCAATCGCGGAAACAGGATGCTCACCCTTAATTCCATCGCGTCCAAGTCTGCCGGACTGCATGAGTTTTTGATGCGGGAAAAGGGGCCGGATTATGATCTCACCAATGTCAACTGGGCGCAGGGTGACGT
>CAKXAF010000377.1 GCA_934869045.1 uncultured Nitrososphaerota archaeon
TCAATGGGAGCAGCCCGGCCTTTATTTACGAGTTTGCCAAGGGATTTTTGGCCTATGCGGAGAAGGAGGGAATCGACTCCTCCGCCGCGCTGGCGCTGTTCTCCCAGTCCCTTCGGGGGGCGGCAGACATGCTGGATCATTCCGGCTATTCTGTGGACGAGCTGATTCAGATGGTGTCCTCCAAGGGGGGGACGACTATCGCCGGGCTGGAGGTATTCCGGGCGGGGGGCTTTGGAGAGGCAATTTTGGCTGGATGCGAAGCCTGTACAAAACGGGCCTATGAATTAGCGGAGTGACCTTGTCCGCATAATCGGGACTTCCTTTTCATAGAATGGAACAAACGAGGAAAAGGAAGGATCAGAATGGAACGAATCCAGCGCATTGGACAAACAGAGTCTCCGGCGGCTTTGCCGGAGAAACCTTTGCAGACGGCTCCCGCTCCGGAGTCCGAAGCGGAGCGGCTTTTGCGGGCAGCGAAGCCGTCCTCCCATGGAACAGCACGAAAGCGCAGCACACTTACCACGGTGCTGGCGGTGTTGTTTCTGGTTGGGGTGGCTTATGGGGCGATTTTAGTAGGATATCTGGATCAGGAAACTGTAGCGGCGTTGGATTCTATTACCAGGGGCTTTCTGCTGGGTCGGGCAGGGGATGGCTTTTTGAGCATCTGCCTGCATTCCATGGCCTCCGGGATGCTGCTGGCAGGGGCGATTTTCCTCTGCGGATTCAGCGCGGTAGGGCAGCCGTTCTCCCTATTTTTCCTGCTTTTCCGGGGCATTGGGCTGGGGATCTCCATGGGATACTTCTACAGCCAGATGGGCGGAAGGGGGATCCTGCTGGCAATGGGTATGCTGCTGCCCAGTGGGGCGCTGTCTGGATATGCGCTACTGCTGGCGTGCCGGGAGTCTCTGAAGCTTTCCGGGCTGTTTTTCCGATCCATGACTGCAGGGGCGGTCATGAGTGTACGGACCTTCCGGGTATATGGAATCAAGTTTTTGATATTGGCGGGGATGCAGCTGGCTGCGGCTCTGCTGGATGGGGTCTGTTCCAAGATTTTCGCGGGGTTGGCGGTTTAGCGAGTTAATGAATCGTTTATAAATTAACCATCGACTGTCTATTGACAAAATCCGATTTTTCTTTCATAATAAATTATGTGCCTGGTGGTCCTCTTTCCACTGAAACGGTGATTTTCGGGAAGGGCCTCAAGCGGCCAACGCAAAAATGAAACGGAGAAGTGAAAAATGGCTTTTTTCGGATTGTTCAATTACGGCAAACCCGGTCCAGGCGTTGACAAGAACGGGCCCAAAAAGAAACGGTTCTTCCTCTTTTTTGAACTTTACTTCCGGAAGTTCTGGAAGTTGGTTCAGCTCAATCTCTTGTTTCTCGTCTGCTGCATTCCGATTGTGACCATCGGTCCGGCCATTGCTGGAATGACCTATGTGCTTCGGAATTTTGCGCTGGAGAAGCCGACCTTCCTGGTTTCCGACTTTTTTGATGCTTTTAAAAGCAACTGGAAGCAGGGCTTCGGGCTTTCTGTGATTTTCGGGCTTGTGACGGTGATTGCCGGTGTTTCGTTCTTTTGGTATTTTGCTAATTCTGCACGTTCGTGGGTGATGTTGATTCCGTTGGGGTTGTGTATCCTGCTCTGCCTGATTCTGTTGTTTATGCAGTTTTATGTGTACCTAATGGCGGTCACGGTGGAACTGAAGCTCAAGTATATTATTAAGAATTCATTTATTTTTGCTTTCCTTGGGGCGAAGACCAATTTGATTACTGCTTTTTTCGTTTTGCTGATTGGCGTTCCGACGGTTCTTTTTTTCCCGCTGACGATCCCGATTATTGCAGTTCTGGCTTTTTCGACGATTGGGTTCATCACAGTTTTCAACTCC
>CAKXAF010000378.1 GCA_934869045.1 uncultured Nitrososphaerota archaeon
GCCTTTGTCTTGGCACAGGAAGTCGCTTCTTATGTGGAAAGCCACTGCGGACAGAATGTCCCGACGGTTGAATTTATACAGGATGCCGTGGAAAAAATTCTGGTTGAGCGCGGACATGCCCGCACCGCCAAGGAATATATCCTTTACCGCGCCGAACGCAACCGCATTCGGGAGATGGACACTCGCCTCATGCGGATTTACGAAGACCTGACCTTCCATTCCGCCGCGGAGAATGACGTAAAGCGGGAGAACGCCAACATTGACGGCGACACCGCCATGAGTTCCATGTTCCGCTATGGCTCTGAGGGCGCCAAGGAGTTCAACGAGCTCTTCGTCCTGAATCCAGCCCACGCCAAGGCCCATATCGACGGTGACATCCACATCCATGATATGGATTTTCTTACCCTGACCACTACCTGCTGCCAAATCGATCTGAAAAAGCTCTTCCAAGGCGGGTTTGAGAATGCTCACGGCGCAGTCCGGGAGCCAAGGTCTATTACCAGTTATGCCGCCCTGGCCCAGATCGCCATTCAGTGCAACCAGAACGATCAGCACGGCGGACAGAGCATCCCCAATTTTGACTACTATATGGCCGAGGGCGTTGCAAAGAGCTTCGCCCGATCCTACCGGGAAAATATCGGGAAGGCCCTTGCGCTTCTCGCCAGCCCGGACGGTCCCATCGGCATCATCGCCTCGGAACCGCTGACCATGGAGAACCTTTCCCGCTATCAAGACGCGGAGCGGAGCGCTCTTCTCTCCGCCGGGTATTCTCAGGATGTGATCAAACGGGCCCAGGCCTTTGCCGCGGACCGCGCCCAGGAGGAAACGTACCAGGAAACGTATCAGGCCATGGAAGCGTTTCTTCACAATCTGAACTTGATGAACACCCGCGCCGGCGCTCAGGTTGCCTTCTCTTCCATCAACTACGGCACCGACACCTCACCCGAAGGCCGTCTTGTGGTCTATACCCTGCTGAAAGCTACCGGGGCCGGCATTGGCGAAGGGAAAACCTGCATCTTCCCGGTCCAGATTTTCAAGGTCAAGGAGGGTGTCAACTACAATCCCGGCGAACCCAATTACGATCTGTTCCGCCTGGCTATGGAGACGTCGGCCAAACGCCTGTTTCCAAATTTCTCTTTCCTGGACGCGCCCTTTAACCTCCTGTATTACAAGCCCGGCAATCCTGACACCGAGTGCGCCTACATGGGCTGCCGCACCCGGGTCATCGGCAATCGCTTTGATCCCTCCCATGAAATTGTCACAGGCCGGGGAAATTTGAGCTTCACCTCCATCAACCTCCCCCGTCTGGCCATCCGCGCCAAAGGAAACGCAGATGCCTTTTTCGATTCCCTGGATAAGATCACCGACCTGGTCATCGACCAGCTTTTGGAGCGCTTTAGAATCCAGGCGGCCAAGCCCGCCCGGAACTACCCCTTCCTCATGGGCCAGCACGTCTGGCTTGGCTCAGAAAAGCTCGGCCCCGATGACCCTGTAGGCGAAGTGCTGAAACAGGGTACTCTGACCGTCGGCTTTATCGGCCTTGCCGAGGCTCTGAAGGCTCTCACCGGGGCCCATCACGGTGAAAGTGAAAAGGCCCAGAACCTGGGCCTGGAGATCGTGGGTTTTCTCCGCAAGCGGATGGACGAGGCTTCGGAAAACACCGGCCTCAACTTCTCGCTCATCGCCACCCCGGCGGAAGGCTTGTCCGGCCGCTTTGTCCGCATCGACCGCAAGCTCTTCGGCTCTATTCCCGGCGTTACCGACCGGGACTATTACACCAATTCCTTCCATGTCCCCGTCTATTACGGCATTTCCGCCTTTGACAAGATCCGCAGGGAGGCCCCTTATCACGCTTTGACCAACGGCGGGCATATCACCT
>CAKXAF010000379.1 GCA_934869045.1 uncultured Nitrososphaerota archaeon
ATTATCAGGTGATCGACGCAAGAAAGATCCAAGTGATTGTCGAGAATAGGACCGATCCCGGACAGCCTATCGAGATTGGCGATACGGCGGTCATTTCCTTTAAGGGCATTGTAAACCCGGTTTACAAACTGGCTTCCATCTACAACCCGACCTGGTATGCGCCGGATAGCTCCTGGGGGCCTACCTACGGAACCTATGTGGAATATGTGAACCGTGCTCTTTCCGAGGAGACCTTCAAAGGAATCTGCAATCAGTGGGATTTGGCGGCAAATAATGATTTTGAGGTCACCTTTGAAAAGGCGGGAACGTTTACATTTTCAGATGGAAAGATCTATTCCGAATGGTGGGGCTCGAAGCTCGGCTCCGATAAAGGCGTTTACGGACAGAACGACCCCAACCTGAGTGCCCCGGTCATGAACCGGTATTTCTGTGATATGCCGGACTTTACCGTTGTGGTAAAAGATCCCGTGTTGGAGGAGGCTAAAAACACCGCAAAAGCGGAGCTGGATACTTACAAAAACCCCGCGAATTATGATGCGGCTGGAAAACAGGCCCTGGCGGAGATTGTGGCCGGGGGAAAAGCCGCTATCGATGCCGCCGCTGACGCAGAAGCTGTGGCGAAGGCCCTGGCAGATGCCAAAAAAGCGATGGACGCGGTCGGCGCTGACTTCGGCGAAGGGGAAAATCCCGGGGAATCGCTGGATGTAAGCAAAGTGCTGGAGCGGACTCTGGCCTATATCTATCGGAACACCCCGGCTCCCGCCATTGGCACGGTCGGCGGAGAATGGTCGGTGATGGCGCTGGCAGGCGGGGAATATGACGTTGCGGATGGGTATTTTGACGAGTACTATGACCGCGTGGTGAAGGAACTGCAGGACAACGGCGGGATTCTGGAAGGAGACAGGAAATACACCGAATACTCCCGCGTCATCATGGCGCTGTCCGCCATCGGAAGGGACGCTGCGGACGTGGGCGGTTATGATCTCACTGAGAAGCTTACCAATTATGAAAAAGTGACCAGGCAGGGGATCAACGGTTCTATTTTTGCACTGATCGCTCTGGATACCAGGGGCTATACGACCTCTGACCCGGATATCCGGCAGAAGTATGTGGAGGACATCCTCAGCCAGGAAATCGAGGGCGGGGGATTCTCCCTGACGGGAGAAACGCCGGATCCGGACATCACGGCTATGGCGATCCAAAGCCTGATCCCATACCGAAGCGATTCCCGCGTAAAAGCGGCTGTCAGCCGTGCGGTGGAGACCCTTTCCGATTTGCAGCAGGCTGACGGCGGGCTCGGCAGCTGGGGCTCGTCCAATTCCGAGTCCATTGCCCAGACGGTGATCGCTCTGTGCGCACTGGAAATCGATCCTCACAGCGACGGAGCTTTCCTCAAGAACGGACACTCCCTGATAGACGCGCTTTTGACCTTTGAGGCGAAGGGCGGCGGCTTCATGCACGTGAAAGCAGGGAATCCCACCGGCGGCGGAGCGGAAGGCGGAGCAGCGGACGGCATGGCCAGCGACCAGGCTGCGCTGGCGCTCCTTGCCTACAAGCGTATGAGCAGCGGGGAACCTCCGATTTATGACAACAGCGATGGTGCGGCTCCCTCCCAGGGGAACAAAGTCAGCGAACCGGTCAGACAGTATCCCGCTTCGGACGGGAAAGGCATCTGGAAACAGTATGCGGACGGCCATTGGGAGCTGTTTGCCGAAGATGACTCTGCTCCGCTCGCCGGCTGGCAGCAGGTGGAAGGGAATTGGTATCACTTCCAGGAAAACGGCAGGATGAATACCGGTTGGCTGGAGGACGGCGGGAAGACCTATTACCTGAAATCCTGGGGCGCGATGCAGACCGGGTGGTTCCAGGC
>CAKXAF010000380.1 GCA_934869045.1 uncultured Nitrososphaerota archaeon
GGTCTGATCCTCACCCTGGTCCCCATGTTCCTGTAAGCAAGTTAGGCTGTATGCCGGAAAGGCGAGTGAATTATGGATTTTAACATTCCGTTGTTTTTGGATTCCCTGAAAATTATGGGTCTGGGAATGCTGGGCATTTTCCTAGTCACGGCGGTCATCATCGGCGCCATGGCGCTGCTGACCCGGTTTTTTCAGGATAAGCCGGAACAGAAGTGAAAATCCTCTGTAAGGCGCAGAAAGATGCGTCTGAGGAAAAGCCGCGGCAGCGGGCCAACCGGGTTCAGCGCAGATGCGCCGGAGCGGTTCGGTCTCGCCTGCTGCGGCTTTTTGCCGTATCCGCCAAGTCCCCCAAAAACAGATTTTCCGAAAAAAGGGGCATACTAGTAAAAATCCTTTTGGAAAGGCCGGTATGCCATGAAAAAACATCCCCCAAAAGGCTCCTTTGCCGAGGAGCGTCCGTACAGCAGCGCGATTTACCGCCGCGCGGTGGCCTTTTTCGCCTTCTGCGCAGTGGCCTTCACCTTTTTGTATCTTCGGGTAGCCTATCTCTCCCAGTCGCCGGGCCTGGCCCAGACCGCCCGGCAGCAGTCAAAGTATACCCTGACGGTTTCCCGGATCCGGGGCGGAATTTACGACTGCCAGTTTCGGCCGTTGGTCAACAATGTGGCCGAAACCGTCAGCGCCGTCCTCCCGTCGGCGGAAAACTTGGCGCCGGTGCTGGAGGCGGTCCCCGTTTCCCGGCGCACCGAGGTTTCGCAGCAGCTGAAAAACGGGAAGCCCTTTCTGCTGCGGGGAGTTTCCCCTATAGAGGCCCAGGGCGTCACCAGCTTTTCCGTCACCCGGAGAAGCGCTGACCGCCAGCTGGCCGCCCATATCGTGGGCTACACGGACGCCGACGGGAACGGCATGACTGGTATTGAAAAAAGCTGCAACGCCCTTTTGGAAGCGGTATCTTCCGAACAGAAGGCGGTGTATGTGCTGGATGGGCTGGGTCACAGTATCCCCGGCATTGATCCGGAGATCCGTGAAGCGGAGGGCGGCGGAGCGGGGGTTGTGTTATCAATCGATGAAAATATACAAAAGGTAGTGGAAAATGCGGGGATAGCCGGCCTTGAAAAGGGGGCGATCGTCGTAATGGATCCTTACACCGGAGAAATCAAAGCGTCGGCCAGCTTTCCGTCCTATACCCAGTCTACCCTAGCGGAATGTGTGCAGGATACGGAAAATACGCCGATGATCAACCGTGCTTTTTTGAGCTACAGCGTGGGCTCGACCTTTAAGGTCGTGACCGCGGCAGCGGCGTTGGAGGCGGGCCTTTCCCTGACAGAGACCTATTGCTGCACCGGCCAGATCGACGTCAGCGGCCAGGTCTTTCGCTGCCATAACCGGAGCGGGCACGGGGACATGGATATGGTCGATGCAATGATGAAATCCTGCAACCCCTATTTTATCCAGCTCGGCCTGAAAGTAGGCGCCCAACGGCTGTTGGAAATGACGGAGCGTTTCGGCTTTGGAGACCGCGTTTCCCTTGCCGATGGAATGGCGGTCTCCGCCGGAACGGTGCCCTCTCTTTCCCAGCTGCAGAGTCCGGCAGCTGTGGCAAACCTGAGCTTCGGCCAGGGGACATTGATGGCTTCGCCGGTGCAGATCTGCCGGATGATGGCGGTGGTAGCCAACGGGGGAATGCTGGTGACGCCTAAACTGGTTTTGGGAACCACCTCAGACGGCCGGACCCTTACCCGAAATGCAGACGCTCCCGCTGTACGCATTCTGTCCCAGGATATCTCGGCGCAGCTCCAGAGCTTCCTCATCCACTGCGTCATGGTGGAGGAGGGGCAGAACGCATTGCCGTCCAATAACACCG
>CAKXAF010000381.1:0-1105 GCA_934869045.1 uncultured Nitrososphaerota archaeon
GTCGTAGGTCTTGTTGGCATCCCAGTGTTCCAGCTTGACAATCATGTCGATCTTTTCCGTGGTCTTGACCGCACCCATGCCGAACAGCCGCCGGGCGTTGATAATGCCAATCCCCCGCAGCTCCACAAAGTGGCGGATATTCTCCGGTGATGTTCCTACCAGGCTCTTGTTGGATACCCGCCGGATCTCCACGGCGTCATCAGCGATGAGCCGGTGGCCCCGCTTGACCAGCTCGATAGCTGTCTCGCTCTTGCCTACGCCGGAATCGCCCAAGATGAGCATACCCTCGCCGTAAACCTCCACAAGCACGCCGTGCCGCGTAATGCGAGGGGCCAGCTCTACGTTAAGGTAGGCGATCAGCGCCGCCATAAAGCTGGAGGTCGCTTCCGGGGTTCGAATGACCGGAACCTGGTTTTCCCGGGCGGACTCAATGATCTCCGGAAACACCTCAAGCCCCCGGGTGATGACCAATGCCGGGATTTTCAGGCTGAACATCCGGTTGATGCGCTCCAGCAGAACCTCGTGGCTCAGATCGCTCAGAAAGGCGGTTTCCATCCGGCCGAGGATCTGGATGCGGTCCGGATCAAAATAGTCATAAAACCCTGTAATAAACAGCCCGGGGCGGTTCACCTCGCTGGATGAAATCAGAATGGAGGCCGGTTCCGCGGGAAGATAAACGCTCTCCATCGAAAAATCCTTAATCAGCCGTTCCAGGGAAACGGTGAAATTGGATGGCATGTTCTGTTTCCTCCCATTATACAACATCCGAACCAGCTTTGGCAAGAGAGCGCAAAGGGTCCGGAAAAAAAGAAGGGGCGGACGTAAAATGTCCGCCCTGGATTTTGTCACTTTCCACGAATCAGTCCTCCAGCAGGCTCTCAAAAAGGGAAGTGTTCCTCCTCCGCCGCTTAAGGGTCTCCGCGGCGTCGATTTCGTACCCTTCCCGGCCCAGGATCAAAACATCCCCTTCCCGCACACCTGGCGGCAGTTCGATGAGCAGGAGATCGGTGGTTTCTCCGCCGTCGGTTTCACACACGGCAAACTGTCCTTCGATGCGGTCAATGATAAGCATTCCGGCGCCTCCTCGCTGCACACAGGCTACATG
>CAKXAF010000381.1:1115-1830 GCA_934869045.1 uncultured Nitrososphaerota archaeon
CTTGCAGAAATGCAAAGCGGTCCCCCTATTTTTCCATCCGCACGCTGCAGGTTTCTCCATCTGTGGCAAAGACGATGCTTCCATTCTGATCCGTCCGGTATACCGCATATCCCCCTTCATCCATCTTCTGAACCGTCTCCCGATGGGGGTGATTGTAGGAATTTCCCTCTCCGACCTCAATAACACAGGCCTCCGGAGCCACTTCGTCCAGAAACGCCTGGCTGGTGGAGGTGGAGCTGCCATGATGCCCCAGCTTAAGCACCCGGGCAGAGACATCGGCCCCGGCGTCCAGCAGATCAGCTTCCGCATCCGTCTCCATATCCCCGGTAAAAAGGAAATTCCATTCCCCGAAGGTAAACCGGCAGACCACAGAAAAATCGTTGAGATTATCGTAATCATCCCTCACCGGCCCCAGGATTTCCAGTGTCCCCGCTCCAAAGGAGTAGCTCTTCCCCGGTTTGGCCGCGGTGATCTTCAGCCCCTGGGCCTGAATGGATTCTAAAAGGTCCTCATACGTCCGGGTGGTCGGCGTCAGGCTCTCCGGGAGCACCGGAAGGATCACCCGCTCTACCGGATGGGCGTCCAGCACCACGTCCAGCCCGCCGATATGGTCCTCGTGCGGATGCGTACCGACGACGCAGTCGAGCGTCTCCACGCCCTGAGCGGCGAGATAATCGACGACTGTCTCGGCCGCGGCGTTCGGCCCGGCGTCGAT
>CAKXAF010000382.1:0-1388 GCA_934869045.1 uncultured Nitrososphaerota archaeon
TTTCCCGGTTCTGCCAAAAATCTCACGGATCGCCGCCTTCCGCAAGCTCGGGATCTCCAGGCTGGTACAGCATCCCGGCATATGATTTTTCCTTCTCTGTGATGTCAGCTACCTCCCAAATAGAACGTTCCAAACTATTGTATCGGATATCTGCTGCAAAGGCAAGATGCTTTTGAAAAAACTGGGGCAAAAAGCGGGCAGAGAACTCCCTGTCCGCAGCAGCGTGTTTAAATTTGATCCTAAAAAATCACAACGTGGAGGGGCGCTGCCCCTCCACGAACTCCGCAGAGCGCGGTATCAATGAAACGCCGGGTAAGCCTTCTTTCTACAGATTTTCTTCCCCGTCAGAGGTTTCATCCGTTTCCGGTTCTTCCTCGTCCGGAAGGCCCGCTTCCTCTGCCTCCAGCTCTTTTTCCAACTCTTCAGGGGAGAGCTCCTCCACAGAATCTTCCGGCTCTTCACTGATTTTTGCCGTCTCTTCGTCCTCGGCGTGATCGGCCCGGACAAAGGTCACAACGCGGTCGTTTTCACCCAGCCGCATGACCCGTACCCCGCCGGCATACCGGCTCATCACCCGGACATCCTCCACAGCGATGCGGATGATCACACCGTCGTTGGAAATCAGGATCAAATCATCGTCATCGTTCACGACCTTGATGCCGCAGACATGACCCCGTTGCTCGCTGACCTTATAGTTCAGCTTGCCCAGGCCGTTCCGGCTCTGCATCGGGTAATCCTCCACGGCCGTCCGGCGGCCAAGCCCCTTATCCGTTACGGTCATGACGGTGGCGCCTTCCCGGACACGGGACATCCCAATAACCTCGTCCCCCGCTTTCAGGCGGATGGCCTTGACCCCCATAGCGGACCGGGACATCTCCCGCACATCGGTTTCAGAGAACCGGATGGCCATGCCGTTGCGGGTCGCAACCAGAAGCTGGCAGTCGCCGTCAGTGAGCCGGGAGGAAACCAGTTCGTCTCCCTCCGCAAGCTGAATTGCAATAAGGCCGCTCTTGCGCAGATTTTTATAGGCGTTGAGGCTGGTACGCTTGATAATTCCCCGGCGGGTCACCATGACCACAGATTTCTCCGGGTCAAACCCCTCAATGCGCATCAGAGAATTGATTTGTTCCTCGGGCTCCAGTGCCAGGAGGTTCACAATATTGATTCCCATAGCGCCGCGGCTGCCCTCGGGGATTTCGTAACCCTTGAGCTTGAACATCCGGCCCTTGGACGTCAGGAACAGGATATCGTCGTGAGTAGAGGCGATAAACATCTCCCGGACAATGTCCTCCTCCCGCTGCTTCATGCCGGAGATCCCTCGGCCGCCCCGCCGCTGGGTCTTATAAACGTCAGCTGGCTGGCGCTTGATGTAGCCGCGCTCCGTCAGG
>CAKXAF010000382.1:1441-1818 GCA_934869045.1 uncultured Nitrososphaerota archaeon
CTTTGCCACGGTTTCCATCACCAGGTTGTAATCAGCCAGAATTGCCTCATACTCATGGATTTTCGACAGAAGCCCGGCCAGCTCCTCCTCAATCTTAAGGATTTCCAGCCCGGCCAGCTGGCCCAAACGGTAGGCAACGATGGCGGACGCCTGGGGATCGTCAAAATCAAACGCCTCCATAATGGCGGCTTTCGCCTCGGACTGGCCGCCCTTGCAGCCCCGAATGGTAGCGATGATTTCATCCACGATATCGATGGCCCGCTTCAGGCCCTCCAAAATATGGGCGCGTTCCTGTGCCCTACGCAGGTCGTAGCGGGTCCGGCGGGTGATGACTTCGCCCTGAAAGTCCAAATAGTGCCGGATACACTCCTTGAGCG
>CAKXAF010000383.1:0-1456 GCA_934869045.1 uncultured Nitrososphaerota archaeon
ATCATCTACACCGATATATCCAAGGACGGGACGCTGTCCGGTCCGAATCTGAAGGAGCTGGCCGCCATCAATCAGGCGGTTTCCTGCCAGATTGTGGCAAGCGGCGGGATTTCCTGCCTGGAGGATATTCTGGCCTTGAAAAAACTTGAGCTTTATGGGGCGATTTGTGGAAAATCGTTGTATAAAGGAACGTTGGACCTGGGCGAGGCCATCCGGGCCGCAGACAGCGGGGAGGTGTATTGATGCTGGCGAAACGAATCATCCCCTGCTTGGACGTCCGGGATGGAAAGGTCGTTAAAGGGATCAATTTTGTGGGGATTAAAGAGGTCGGGGATCCGGTGGAGTGCGCGGAAATGTACAACGAGCAGGGCGCGGACGAAATCGTCTTCCTGGATATTACCGCTACCAGCGACCACCGGGAGACTATGGCAGATGTTGTGCGGAAAACGGCACAGAAGGTCTTCGTCCCGCTGACCGTGGGCGGCGGCATCACCTCTGTGGGGGACTTTGCCAGGCTCCTGCGGGCTGGGGCCGACAAGGTCAGCGTCAACTCGGCAGCGCTGAAAAATCCCCAGCTCATTGCGGACGCGGCCAGCCGGTTTGGCAGCCAGTGCGTGGTGGTAGCCATTGATGCCAGGCGTATGGAGGACGGCAGCTGGCACGCATACTCCGCCGGAGGGCGCGTCGACACTGGTATCGACGCGGTCCAGTGGGCAAAACGCGCCTGTGATCTGGGAGCGGGGGAGATCCTTCTCACCTCCATGGATACTGACGGGACGAAAGACGGCTTTGATCTAGAGCTTCTGAGTGCGGTAATTGCAGTGGCTTCCGTTCCGGTTATCGCTTCAGGGGGCTGCGGGAAGCTGGAGCACTTTTCCGAAGTCTTTGAAAAGACCGGCGCCGATGCGGCTCTGGCCGCTTCGCTGTTCCACTACCGGGAACTGACGGTGGGGGATGTGAAGGCGCATCTGCGTGAAAAAAATATCCCGGTGCGGTAAGCGCGGGGGAATATAGGAGAACAGGATTATGGAAAAAATTATTTTGACAGGCGACCGTCCAACCGGCCGGCTTCACGTGGGCCATTACGTCGGGTCGCTGAGGCGGCGCGTGGAACTGCAGAATTCCGGCGAATATGCAAAGACGTTTATCATGGTGGCCGACGCCCAGGCGTTGACGGACAACATCGAAAACCCGGAAAAGGTGCGGCAGAACATTATCGAGGTGGCTCTGGACTATCTCTCCTGCGGGCTGGATCCGGAAAAGTCTACCCTGTTTATCCAGTCACAGATCTCAGAGCTCTGTGAACTGACCTTCTACTACATGGACTTGGTGACAGTATCCCGGCTCCAGAGAAATCCTACGGTGAAATCGGAGATCCAGATGCGGAATTTTGAGGCCAGCATCCCGGTGGGTTTTTTCACCTATCCCATCAGTCAGGCCGCGGATATCACAGCGT
>CAKXAF010000383.1:1466-1786 GCA_934869045.1 uncultured Nitrososphaerota archaeon
GGCCACCACCGTTCCAGTAGGCGAGGATCAGCTGCCTATGATTGAGCAGACCCGGGAAATCGTGCGGCGGTTCAACTCCATTTATGCGGAGGTTTTAGTGGAGCCGGACGCTCTGATCCCTCAGAACAGCGCCTGTTTGCGTCTGCCCGGTATCGATGGGAAGGCAAAAATGAGCAAATCCCTGGGCAACTGCATCTACTTGGCCGACAGCCCCGACGAGATTCGGACCAAGGTCATGAGCATGTATACCGACCCGGATCACATCGCGGTCAAGGATCCCGGAAAAGTTGAAGGAAACACGGTGTTCACCTATCTGGACG
>CAKXAF010000384.1 GCA_934869045.1 uncultured Nitrososphaerota archaeon
CGCCTGTTCCGTACACATTTGTCCACCACGCTGACCGGGTATGTAAACGAGCTGCGGCTGCAGCATGCGGCGGAGCTGCTGCGTCTGTCCGCCATGAACATCAGTCAGATTGCGGCGGTTGTCGGCTTTGGGGACGTGTATTATTTTTCCCGGCTGTTCCGCCGGCGGTTCCGTATCAGCCCGTCCGCCTATCGGAAACAAAACTGTGTCTGAGGTTTTTAACTTATTTTGATTTTTGGGAGAATCTATGGACGTTTTCCGGCCTTGCTTGTGTTTCAGGGGAGGGTATGCTATCCTGAAAACAAGAACAATCGGAAAAGGGGATTGCAATGACGCACAAGGAACGCGCCGTTCTGGCGCTGAACCGGCAGCAGCCGGACTATGTCCCGACCTTTGAGCTGGAGTACCAGTTGGCGCCCCAGGTATTTGGGCGGGAGTTTCTGATGGAGGGCGATCTGAAGGGGCTTTCTCCAAAAGAACGCGAAAAGGCTATCTGGGAAAATGCGGAATTTATGGTGCAGGTCTACAGCGAGCTGGGTTACTCCATCCTGCCGGTCCACTATCTGTCGCTGGAACACCAGCTGGAGACAGCGCGGATCATCAACCGCATCACCAATGGAGAGTTTCTCCTCACCGCCCACGGGGATGGCACCTTTGCGATTTCGGATGGGGACGGGATGCTGGAATTTGTTTACCGCATCGCGGATGAGCCGGAGACAGTTAAGGAGGAAGCCCGGAAAATGGCGGACGACGCCATTGAACGAAACAAGAAACTGATGGATGCCGGGATCGGGAGCCTGATCCTCTGTTCCGATTACTGCTTCAATGCGGGGCCTTTTCTTTCTCCCGCCATGTTCGAGGAGTTTATCCAGCCGTATCTGTATGACATCTGCCAAAGTATCCGGGAAAACGGCGGTTATGCCATTAAGCATACCGACGGAAACATCATGCCGATCCTGGATATGCTGGTAGAATGCCGCCCGCACGCGCTGCACTCCCTGGATCCCATGGCCGGCGTGGATATCAGAGAGCTGAAGGAACGGGTCGGAGATCGGGTGGCGCTGTGCGGCAACGTCCACTGCGCCTATCTGCAGACCGGAACCGACGAGCAGGTGCTGGAAAGCTGCCGCTACGCCATGGAAAACGGCAAGCCCGGCGGCGGTTACATCTTCTGCACCAGCAATGTCCCCTTCCGGGGGATGCCGGTGGAGCGGTACCAGATGGTCCTGGACTTCTGGCGGGCCAACCGGGATTACTGAGACGCTAAAAAAATTGAAAAAAGCTGAAAGATAGTGATAGAGTTTCCGGTTGGTATCCGGTAAAATAAGAGTAGCAGCCGGAGCGCGGCTCCGAGCAGAGATGACAGAACTGGAGGATTTGAATATGGCAATTCTGGAAGAAATCAGCAGCTTCCTGCAGAGCGGCAGAGCTCCCAAGGTAAAGGAACTGGTCCAGCAGGCGATCGATGAGGGCATCGATCCTGCAAAAATTCTCAACGAAGGCCTTCTTTCCGGTATGGATGTGATTGGCGAAAAATTCAAAAACAACGAAGTATTTGTGCCGGAGGTCCTGATTGCGGCTCGCGCCATGAACGCGGGCGTCGGTATTCTGAAGCCCTATCTGGTTTCCGCCGGTGTGGAGTCTAAGGGGACTGCGGTTATCGGCACTGTCAAGGGGGATCTTCATGACATCGGCAAAAACCTGGTCAAGATGATGCTGGAGGGCAAGGGCCTGACCGTTGTCGACC
>CAKXAF010000385.1:0-1381 GCA_934869045.1 uncultured Nitrososphaerota archaeon
CTACGGCCCCCGCTGCTGCCGCGCCTGTGGCGACCGCTACGGCCCCCGCCGCTGCCGCGCCCGTGGTGACTGCTACGGCCCCCGCCGCTGCCGCGCCTGTGGTGACCGCTCCGGCCCCCGCCGCCACAACCGCAGATGCGACCAACAATGTGGTCCCGTTTGCCCCTCCCGCACAGGAGAGTAATGAGGGTGAAAACCCCCTGCTGGCAATGATGGACCTTCAGGAAACAAAGAACGTTCAGGCTGCCAACGCCTCGCTCTTCGCGCAGCTTCCCCAGTTCTCCTACAACGGGACTACGGAGGTCATTGAGAATTTGGATCAGACCTTTGAGGAGCTGCGGGAAGCCAAAGCAGAGGACTTTACCGAGCTTGAGGAAGCTGCAAGCGTTACCTGGAATGTCACTTACGGCACTGTTGCGAAAAAGGTGGCAAAGCCCAAGAAAACCAAAATCGGAGAATTCAAACGGGAAATCGAAACCTCGAAAGAATTTCTGGATGGGCTGAAAAAATCCACGACAAAAAAGCCGGCCTGCATTGTCAAGCCGTCTGTCACCATGAAGCCAAAAGGGATCGCCCTCTACAAGGGGGTGTTTCTTACAATGGAGGAGGCCGAGGACTCCGGGAAAACCATTACGTTCATCCCTTCTGCTGATGGACTGGTCTATGAGCGTCGGGTGACGGAAGCTGGTGAATTTGTGACGCCTGCCTCGGAGGTGAAACTGTTGGACAAAATTATCCCCGGCTTTGTATCGGCCCTTCCACGCATTCCGTATACCCTCTTTTCACAGGCGCTGGATCTGTTCCGCTATATGATGAAGGCCAGAGCAGACGGCACCCCTTTGGAGGCGCTGATCCATATTTACTGGGATAAGGAAGATGAAAAGTTCATCCTCCATGTCCCCCGCCAGTCTGTGGGCCATGCGATCGTCCTTCCTGATGCGGGGGAGGAGCCGCTGGACAGCGACCGATATATCCACTATGCGGATCTCCATTCGCACAATGACATGGATGCCCGTTTTTCCGCCGTGGATGACCGGGATGAACGTGCCAACCGGATTTACATGGTCGTCGGCCACCTGGAGAACTATTTCCCCGAGCTGACGGTTAGGATCTGCAATGGGGGCACACACTGGCTCATCCCCGCTGATACGGTCCTTGAGCCGCTTCCAACCCAGGTATTTCCTCACAAGTGGCTGGAGCGTATTCAGATGATGGATGACGTAGCGCGCCTTGACAGTGAGTGTTTTGACATGGATGAAGTCTGGGGGAAGGCCGCATGATTTTCTCAAAATCCCGCCCGGTCAAAATCGTTTTGGTAGGGACCGGCGGCACCGGAGGATACATTGTACCTCAGCTTTACCGCCTGCTTTACGCATTGGAC
>CAKXAF010000385.1:1391-1740 GCA_934869045.1 uncultured Nitrososphaerota archaeon
ACCTCGGGCGCCAGAACTTTATTGAAGCGGATCTGGGAAAAAACAAGGCAATGGTCCTGGCAGAACGGTATTCCAACGCCTTCGGAATCGAAACAAGCTATATCCCACAGTATGTCGAGGATGAGGAGATGCTGGAAGAACTGCTGGAGCCTTTGCAGTATCCGCAGAACAGGTATGTTACCAATCAGAATGGCGAAGCTGTACGGAAAGTCATATCGGAAATCGTGATCCTGATTGGGGCGGTGGACAATAACCGCTCCCGGCAGGTCTTTCACAGCGTTTTCCAACGCGCAAAGGAACTGATCTATATTGATTCCGGGAACAGCAAAGCAAGTGGGCAGGTGATCTG
>CAKXAF010000386.1 GCA_934869045.1 uncultured Nitrososphaerota archaeon
GATGTAATCCAACACCTTGGCCAGCTCCGGCAATTCCACGCTCTCCACATAGTAGAGATCCGCTCCGGCGGCAATGGTCACCAGATAATGCCGGCCCAACGCATCCAGGGCGCGGCGAACCTCACGGCAGAAGAGGGTGAAGTTCTTCTTGTCAGCGGGGGTGCAGCTCATACCGTTAGAAGGGACGCAGGGATACTCCCAGTCAAAGTCCACCCCATCAAATCCGTAGGTTTCCACTATCTCTACGCAGGATTGTCCCACCTTTTTCCGCAGTTCTTCGGAGGCTGCACAGACGGGGAAGGCGTCTGGCTCCTTCGGCACGATGGATACCACGATTTTGATGTCCGGGTTCCAGGCACGGATCTGCTCCATATGATCCAACATCCTCAGATGGTTGACCTCGATGCTGCCATCCATCCGCAGATTGCCAAAGGCTGCATTGATGTGGGTCAGATTTTTGGCATCCTGTTCGGTGACGGTGCTGTTGTTTCCTACATAGCCTAAAATTTTCATACAGCGACTCCTTTCCATTTCGGGACACGAAGATGATTTGCCAGCTCAAAGCGACCGGTAGCAGCGAAACCGCCAAAATCATAAACGGCAGTTTCCAACGCACATAAAAGTCTACACTTCTATTATACACGAGCCGTCAAATCGCCTTTCAAAGACGAACCCGAACAAGCCAATAGCAGAGTGGAAGATTCAGAAAGCAACATTTTAACTTAACAAAACTAACATAAAAGAAAATTGCATCTTGTAAAAACAACAAAATTGTGTTATGATGATAACAAACAAGCAACATCCTGGCAGGAAGGAACGGCAATGAAAAAAATCGCGATGCAGCAGCTTGCGGATTCTCTGAATCTGTCAAGAGTCACTGTGTGGAAAGCCCTGAACAACCGGCCCGGCGTCTCACCGGAGACCGCCCGCCGCGTCCAGGACGCTGTAAAAAGCCTGCAGAGGGAACGTATCGGAATTCCCGGACAGGTGGAATCTTCTGCGGAGAGTCCGCGGGTTCGCAATGTTACGCTGCTGGCCTCTAACGCTGATACCATTTCCTTCTGGATACAGATCGTGGATCAAATCGCCAGCGAACTGAACCGGCGCCGGATCCAGCTCCATTATCTTTCCGCCGACAACATGCGGCTGCGGCCCTCCGAGCTTTCGTCCATGATCCAGCCCGGGCAGACGGACGGCGTGATCATCGTCAACATTTATGAGGAAGAGCTGATTTCAGCGCTTCAATCCATCCCCTTGCCCAAGGTCTTTTTCGATACGGTCCCGGGCCATACGGCACAGGATCTTCAGGGCGACCTGCTCCTTTTGGAGGGCCGGAGAACCGTTGGAGCCGTCACGGGGAGGCTGATCCAAAAAGGCTGCCGCCGGATCGGCTTTATCGGGGACGTGCAGTATGCCTATACCAATCGGCTGCGGTGGGAAGGATTTCTGGAAGGGCTGGAACTCTCCGGGCTCCCAGCTGAGCCAGATATCTGCCTGGCCCGTTCCATTGAAAAAGACGCCTATCGTGACAGCATCGGCGCTTTTTTGGATGGGATTCCGGCCATGCCCGACGCCTTTGTCTGCGTCAACGATTTCGTGGCCTTTGTCACGCTGAACCTGCTGGAGGAGCGCGGGTTCCGTGTCCCGGATGATCTGCTACTCTCGGGATACGATGACTCCAGGGAATTTTTGCTGGACCGCCGCGGAG
>CAKXAF010000387.1 GCA_934869045.1 uncultured Nitrososphaerota archaeon
TCATCATTCGGCGCATGATGACGGTGAAGAGTTCCTCCGGACAGTGTTCCCGGATGGCCTCCTGGAGTTCGGTGAAGGGGACGCAGTAGAAGCGGATGCTGCCGGTGTAGGGGGTGAGCTTTTCGCAGAGGGCTTCCACTTTCTGGAGGGCGCGTTCACTGGTATAGGGGGGGCTTTGGAAGTGGATGGCAGAGAGGGCAAGGCCGCGTTTGGCCATCATATAGGCGGCGACGGGGCTGTCCAGACCTCCGGAAATGAGGATCATGGCCCGGCCGGAGGAGGACACCGGCATGCCGCCCGCGCCGGGGATCACGCCGGCGTGGATATAGGCGGCAAAGTCGCGGATTTCCACGTTGACCACGACGTCCGGGTTATGGACGTCCACGTTCAGGTGAGGGTAGGCGTCCAGGAGGACGCCGCCGATCTCGGCAGAAATTTCCGGGGATTTCAGGGGAAAGCGCTTGTCGGAGCGGCGGGTTTCCACCTTGAATGTCCTGGCTGTGGAGAGGAGGTCCGCCAGGTATCCGGGGGCCTGGGCGCTGAGAGCTTCCATGCTCTTTTCTGTGACCAGTGCCCGGGAAACGGCGGCCAGACCAAAAATTTTGGAGGCGCGGTCCAGGGCCTCGTCAAAATCAAAGGAGGCGGGATCCTCCGGCTCCAGGTAGATCGTGGACTGCGCCTTTCGGAGGCGGACAGGGCCCATATCCCGCATCCGCCAGCGGATGTTCCGGAGGAGGATATCCTCAAAGACGTTTTTGTTTAAGCCCTTCAGGGCGATTTCACCGTATTTCAGCAGAATGATTTCGTTCATAGCCGGTCCTTTCCGTTCTTTTCGATAATGGGGCGGAACTTGGCGATTCCCTCTGCCAGGGCGGCCAGGAGAGCGTCGATATCCGCTTCGGTGGTATCCTTGGAAAAGCTGATGCGCAGGGCGGAGTCGATCTGTTCCGGGGTCAGGCCGAAGGCGGCCAGAGTGGGGCTATTGGCACCCTTGGAGCAGGCGGAGCCGCTGGAGACGAAGATGCCCCGTTCCTCCAGAAAGTGGAGCATGATTTCGGAGCGGACACCCAGCACTGAGAGGTTCAGAATGTGGGGCGCACCGTCCTCCGGGGAGTTGACGGTTACCCGGGGAAGGGAGGAAGCCCCCTTCCGTAGGCGCTGGTTCAGGGCGCGGTAACGAGCCGCCCAGGCTTTCCCTTCCCGCTGGCAGAGGAGAAGGGCCTCCCGCAGAGCAGCGATAAGTTCCACGGCTTGAGTGCCGGGGCGAAGACCGCGCTCCTGCCCGCCGCCGTAGGCGAGAGGGATCAGGCGGATGCCTTTTTTGACGTACAGCACGCCGACGCCCTTGGGAGCGTAGAGCTTGTGGCCGCTGAAGGAGAGAAAATCCAGATCCAGGCGCTTGAGGTTCAGGGGGTATTTGGCGAAGCCTTGGACGGCATCCATGTGGATAAGGAGCTTGGGGAATTTCCGGCGCAAGGCAGGAATCACTGTCTCGTAAGGGAGGATGGCGCCGGTTTCGTTGTTGACCATCATGAAGGAGATCAGAAGGGTGTCCTCATCCACGGCCTCCAGAAAATCTGCGGCGGAGAACCGGCCGTCCGGCTGTGGGGAGACCCGTTTGACGATATAACCGCGGTTTTCCAGTGCGGCAGCGGCCTGGGAGACGGAGGAATGCTCCACGGAGGTAGTGACGATGGTCCTGCCG
>CAKXAF010000388.1 GCA_934869045.1 uncultured Nitrososphaerota archaeon
GCACTGTGGATGGAGCACAGCTCAAGTGGAGCGTTTTCCACGATTTCCCGGCAGGCAAAATGTACTCCACCATGCAGGAGATGGTGTTCACCTTCATCAAGAAGTTGCACGGCGACAAGGACAGTGCCTACGCCAAGTACATGGGTGATGCCATTTTCAAAGTGCCCACGCCGCTGATGCTGGATAAAATCGTGACTGCCATGGACGGAATGTATGAGCAGGCGGCACAGCTTTCCAACACCGACATTCGCGGCGACATCTACGAATACCTGCTTTCCAAGCTGGCAACGGCGGGTGTCAACGGTCAGTTCCGCACCCCACGCCACATCATCCGCATGATGGTTGACCTGATGCAGCCCCGCGCTGATGATGTGATTTGCGACCCGGCCTGCGGCACGGCGGGCTTCCTTGTGGCCGCTGGCGAATATCTGCGTGAAAACCGCAAGCAGGAAGTGTTCTTTGACCGCAAAAACAAAGACCACTACATGAACCACATGTTCCACGGCTTCGATATGGACCGCACCATGCTGCGCATCGGCGCTATGAACATGATGACCCACGGCGTGGACAACCCGTTCATCGAGTACCGCGACAGCCTGAGCGACCAGAACCCCGACAAGGACAGATACAGCCTGATTCTGGCAAATCCCCCATTCAAGGGCAGTCTGGACTACGACATTGTTTCCACCGACCTGCTCAAGCTCTGCAAGACCAAAAAGACTGAGCTGCTGTTCCTCGCCCTGTTCCTGCGGATGCTGAAAGTCGGCGGACGCTGCGCCTGCATCGTCCCGGATGGCGTTCTGTTCGGCTCTTCCACTGCACACAAGGCGATCCGCAGGGAGATCATCGAGAATAACCGTTTGGAAGCCGTGATCTCCATGCCCTCCGGCGTGTTCAAGCCCTATGCAGGCGTTTCCACCGCCATCCTGATTTTCACCAAGACCGGCCACGGCGGTACGGATAATGTCTGGTTCTACGATATGAAGGCCGACGGCTTCTCGCTGGACGATAAGCGCAGCCCGACCACGGAAAACGACATCCCCGATATTATCACCCGGTTCCACAACCGGGAGGCTGAGGCCACCCGTGAGCGCACGGAACAGAGCTTCTTTGTTCCGAAAGACGAGATCGCGGGCAACGACTATGATTTGTCCATCAACAAGTATAAAAAGACCGAGTATGTGCCGGTGGAGTATCCTTCCACACAGGAAATTATGGCACAGCTGCGTGATTTGCAAAAGAAGATCGACGCAGAGATGGACGCTTTGGAAGAACTTTTGAAATGAAACAATTCTAATTTGTGGGAGAAACAGATGGCAAAACTGGGAGACATTTGCTTTCAAATTACCGATGGGAGCCATAATCCGCCTGCCGGAATTGAAAACAGCAAACATTTAATGCTTAGCTCCAAAAATATCAACGATGATGAAATAACTACAACGGCTCCACGATTTTTAACAGATGAACAATTTGACATCGAAAACAAGCGGACGAATGTGCTCTCTGGTGACTTGCTCATGACGATTGTGGGGACTGTTGGACTAGTAGCGGTTGTTCCAGAAATGTTAGGAGGTATTTGTCTGCAACGGAGTGTTGCGGTTATAAAGCCAAACCCAACAATAATAAACAATCGATATTTAATGTACCAGCTTCAGAGTATGCGAAAATTTTTGGAGTCTGAGGC
>CAKXAF010000389.1 GCA_934869045.1 uncultured Nitrososphaerota archaeon
CCTCTACTCCACCAATGAGGAGATGTTCACCAAGATCCAGAGCGGCGCGGTGGACTACGACGTCATCATCCCCTCGGACTACATGATTTCCCGTATGATCTCCGCAGATATGCTGGAGCAGCTGGACTTCACCAACATTCCCAACGCGGAAAACCTCATGGATAAATTCAAAACCACCGACTACGATCCCGAGGGGCTCTACAGCGTCCCCTATACCTGGGGCACCGTCGGCTTGATTTATAACACAACCATGGTGGAAGAGGCTCCCGACAGCTGGAACGCCCTGTGGGACGCCCGCTACGACCGGAAAATCTTTATGTTCTCCAATTCCCGGGACGCCTTCGGCATCGCCCTGAAACTCCTGGGCTACTCCCAGAACACCACCGACGAGGCCCAAATCCGGGAGGCTGCTGATCTGCTCAAAAAGCAGAAGGACGTTCTTCAGGCTTACGTCATGGACGAAATCTTTGACAAGATGGAAATCGGTGAGGGCGCGCTGGCCCCTTATTACGCTGGCGATGCCGTCACCATGATTTCGGAAAACCCCGATCTGGCCTACGTGCTCCCCAAGGAGGGCTCCAACGTCTTTATCGACGCCATGTGCATCCCCAAAGGCAGCCCCAATAAGGCCCTGGCGGAGAAGTTCATCAACGAGATGTGCTCCACCGACATCGGCTTGGCCAACATCAAAAAAATCTGCTACTCCACCCCCCTTCAAAACGTCTTCGACGCCTTGGACGAGGAAACCAGGCAGAACCCCATCATCTATCCTGACGACGAAACCCTGTCCCGGTGCGAGAGCTTCATCAACCTTCCCGACGGGACCAACGCTCTGGTCCAAGACCTTTGGAATGAAATCATCGCAGAATAATCCCCACAACGGGAAGCCCATAAGGTTTCCCGTTTTTTATTTTTATGAAAAAGCTAACCTTCCCCTCCTCTTATCCGCTCATTTTTTCACGAATTTTAAAAATCCAAAAGTTTCTTTGGAAAATGGCCGAAATCCCTTGCATTTTCCAGAGCATCCCGGTATACTGAAGAAAAGAAACGCAAACGGCAGGCGTTTTCGGGGAAGCCGGGTGAAATTCCCGCGCGGTACCGCCACTGTAAAGCCAGATCACCGAGCCTGCCGGGTACTCCCGCTCCACGAGTTATGGACGCGGTACTGCATTGGCTCTTTCGCCAACGGTTCCGCGCCCTCTGCCGCCGGCAGGGGGCATTTCCATTTTTACTTTTGCTCCGGGAGTATAAGAAAGGACGGAAATTTATGAAGAAGCAGGCAAAAATCGCCATCGGCGCCGGAGTTTTAGTGGTTATCATTGCAGTTATGGCCTTGGTCTTCTGGAAATTTATGCCCCAGGGGGACAAGGGGGACAAGACTATTGAGATCCAGGTCGTCCTCTCGGAGGAGGACACCCGAAACTTTACCATCCAGACCGATGAGGCCTATCTGGGGGCCGCACTTCAGAACGAAAAGCTCATTGAAGGCGAGGAGGGACAGTACGGTCTCTACATCACTAAAGTGGACGGTGTAGAAGCAGATGCCTCCAAAAATCAGTGGTGGTGCATTACCAAGGACGGCGAACAGGTGAACACCGGTGCGGATACCACGCCTATCGCCGACGGTGACCATTATGAACTCACCCTCTCGACCTATTAAAAACGCTGGTTTCAGGACGA
>CAKXAF010000390.1 GCA_934869045.1 uncultured Nitrososphaerota archaeon
GCACCACACCATCCTTACACCGAGGCTCTGCTCTCCGCGATTCCTACTACGGAAAAGCGAAAACGGCCGCCGATCCTGCTGGAAGGGGATATTCCAAGTCCTATCCGTCCTCCAAAGGGTTGCAAATTTCATCCTCGCTGCCCCTATGCCACAGATGTCTGCGGGGAGGTGGAACCGGTTTTTGCCGAACTGGCGCCCGGGCATTTTGCTGCATGCCATCATCCACTGGATCATCCAGTGTTATAAGGAAGGAAGTGCTGTGTTGCGAAAAAAAACGCTGTCGCCACCCAAGAAGAATATGCCCCATACAGAACCGCTGGAAAAAGGGGACCTTCCTGCTATGGTCCTTGCGGCTTTTTTCGTCCTCCTTCCAGCGGTTCTGCTGGCCGCTGGGGGAGTGCTCACGGTAATCTGGTTCTTTTTCCTGCGTTACGCATAGGAAAGAGCCAGGAAACATCCCGGCTCTTTCCAGTAGGATTCATTTTTAAGTGTTTTCGCTTATAGCAAACGTTTCGGGTGGACTCACTCCAAACACAATAAATTCTGAATATTACTATTGGGCTTTTCGTTATTTGAACGATTCATCAGGCTCAACGGCCTATACGAAATAGAAAATAATCAACGCAAACATCAAACCGTAAGAAATCAACAAGGCAAACAGCCTTTTCGCCAGAATGTTTATGGAAACCAATGAATCAAGTCTACCTGCCTCTGTGGTTCGAGCGAAAACTGCATTTTTCCGAAAGACATCCCGGAATCAAACATACTCAATATCACGAAACAAATACTTGCTGACTGATTACCAGACAATTCACTAAAATATAAGGTTTCTTACGAATGCTCACCGTTGATCCTGACGAACGAACACTCAATACTGTCCATCGGAATCACCCCTTTGCTTTTATCTTGTCATCTCATCCTCGTCGTTTGATTATCTTCTATGGCTATAGTATATCAGGAATTTTAGGTAATGTCAAATATTTTTTGAAAAAAATTAAAATAAATATAGTTCATATATTCAAAATACAGAATTTACAAAACTTGCTTGACTTTACCGGCTATCCGGGTTAAAATAAAAATAACGGCGCATAAAAACGCTGATTGAAACCTGCTGCGGCGGGAGATTATGGAGGACATTATGGCTGACAAATTTGACGAAGCCAATCTGTATACCCTGGTCGATGAGGAAGGCGTGGAGCAAACCTTTGAAATGCTCGATGCAATGGAAGTAGATGGGAAACAGTATTTTGCCTTGGTTCCAGTCTATGACGATCCGGAACAACAGGTGGAGGACGACGGCGAGCTGGTCGTTTTGACGTCGGAAATCGTTGACGGCGAGGAAATGATGGCTTCCATTGATGATGATGACGAATATGAGCGGATCGGTAATCTTTTCATTGACCGCCTGAACAAGCTCTTTGATGGCGAGTTTGATGAGGATGAAGATCTGGATGATTCAGAAGACGAGAATTAATTTCTATTTTCCAGAAAAATACACTTGACAAAATTGGGGCTTTTCGCTATAATATGTTTCAGAAAAACGTCTGCCTTGTACGAGCAAGTACAGTTGTTTTAAATCCGAACATTGATATAATAGGGGACTCAGCTCCGTATGCGGGATGCAGACCTCCCGGTTTCAGCCGGATGAAGGGAGCGCGATGTATATGGG
>CAKXAF010000391.1 GCA_934869045.1 uncultured Nitrososphaerota archaeon
GTTTCGGGAAGACACAATCAACCGGAAAATGAAAAATTTTCAAAAAAGCCGAAAAGAATCCCCCGACCAGCCGGAGTCAGGGGATCGAGAAAGCGGGGAAGGAAAATCAGATGCGAGAGGCGGAAATCATGCGCTGCCACTGCCACACATCATCCATGGGCAGAGGAGCTGTTTCCAGTTCGTCGATCTTTTCGCAGCCCCTGTCCAGATATTCGGCCAGCCGGGCGGCTGCGGTTTCCAGCCGTGCGGCGGCGCCGCCCAGCCTGGTATCCAGAACTTCAAAGCCAAAAGGTTTGTTGTAGGCAAACCAAAGCTCCCTCCAACTGATCCGAAGCGACTCCGCCTTTTTGACCAGGGCAGGAATATCCGTCTGTGCCAGCTGGCTGAGGACCTCCCGGTTTCCGCCGCGGTAGGCCGTTCGGATCCGTTCGGGAAGCGTGCATTTATCCGCCAGAAAATCCGCCAGCACGGCATAGTAATGGAAAATCTGAGCGCAGGACCGGCTCTCCGAGGCATGGCGCTCCATCAGCGGAACCATCTGCCGGTAATGCTCCGTCAGGTCGATCCCCTCCAAGTTTTTGGCGAATAGGTCCAGCAGCGGGTCCGCGTATAGGATCACCCGGCTGTAGTAATGAGACTCCAGAGGCGGCAGCCCATCCTCCGGGATGCTCCAGCCGGGGACGTCCATTCGGCTGATGTCCAGAAAGGCGTCCATGCTCTCGCCGGTGCAGGCAGCGAAGCGATCCCGCAGGCGCTCCAGGCTGACGTCCTCCGCGAAGGTGGATTCCGCATAGAGCTGAAGGCCCAGCAGGCTGGAAAGAAGGCTGCTTTCTGCGCCGTCATCGCCCCACATGGTGACGAATACCTCCTGCACTCCCTGCTTCCGGCATTGCCGCAGGGCGGGGACCGATGTGCGGAAAGCCATACCATAATGAACGGCCAAAGTGCTCCAGGTCCAAAGTCCGCCCGCGAAAACCAGTCGGTTTGGAAAGCGCTTATGACGGGCGATAAAGTCCTCGTAAAACGCCTCATCCAGGTGATAGTAGTCCCAATAGACCAGCGCAGCATCCCGAGGCGTCCGGTCAATGACCTCCTGAGGGATTGTACCCTCCAGGTCATAGTAATCGGCTGTTTTGGACGCCAGACGAAAATACATGTCGCTCCAGATCAAAGGAGCAAGCCCATGGCGGCGGAGAATCTCCATGACCCGGTCAAAGTGGCGCGCGATAATGGAGAATCCATTTTCATAACCATGCTGCTGCAAAAATCTGCCCAGGCCCAGATCCATGGCTTCGTCCATGCCGATATGGATGCGCTTGGATCGAACAGGGGAGGAGGCCGCCACGATCATATCCTCGATCAGACGGTATACCTCGTCATTGTCGCAGAGAAGAACCTCTGCCGTGTCCGCATAGGGCTTCATCCGTTCCCATTTCAGCACATTTCCCAGATGACCCAGGGTTTGGATGCAGGGGATCAGCTCAATCCCCAGGGCATCTGCATAATCGTCCAGCTCTTTTATAACATCGGCAGAATAAGCGCCCCGCTGGTAGCCAAAATAGGGATAGCCCGGCACCTCATAGGTATCCTCGGTGTAGAGCATGGCGGCGTTCATGCC
>CAKXAF010000392.1 GCA_934869045.1 uncultured Nitrososphaerota archaeon
GTTCCGGAGATCCTGATCAAGGCGGAAAATGAAAAACCCGCCCTGGCGGGCGAGGCCACTTTCGGGCTTCGTCCGCCGGGGCGAGTTTTTGTTTTAGGAGGGGCTTTGCCTGCATGAATGGGGCAGCGTGCTTGATCCGGACGCTCCTGTTTGGGAACGCATGGAGGCCGGCAGCTTATAGTCTTTTTGCAGTCAAGGGGCCAGCAAGGCCGCCATGTCGGCGGGGATCGGGGAGGATACGTCTATCGGATTTTGCGTAAAAGGCTGCAGGAAGGACATTTTTGCGCAGTGAAGGGCCTGGCGGCCGATCTGTCCGGTATGGCCACCGTAAAGGCTGTCTCCGGCCAGGGGATGGCCCAGCCAGGCGAAATGGACCCTTATCTGGTGGGTGCGGCCGGTCTCCAACTGCACGGAGACAAGGGTGTGGCTGTTTGTACGCTGGAGAACACGGTAGTGAGTCACGGCGCTCTGGCCGTCCGGGTCAGGTTTGCGAAGAATGATGGAACCCTCCACGCGGCCGATGGGGACGGTGATGACCCCCTCATCGTTTGGAAGGAGGCCTTCGGCGATGGCGAGGTACTCTTTTTCCACCTGGCCGATGAGCAGGCCTGCGCTAAGGGTGCTTTTGGCCGACATGCAGAGGCCGGTGGTGTTTTTGTCCAGGCGGCTTACCGGCCGAAAGGTCAGCTCATTGCGGTAACGGTAGGCGAAAAAATTCCCAAGGGAATCGTCTACGCCTTCCGCGGCGGGATGGACGGACATATCGGCCGGTTTGTCGAAGATAACCAGGTCTTCATCCTCATAGACCACCGGGACGGCCAAGCTGCCGTTTGGAACCAAGGCGCAGGGTTCTTCCTGAAAGGTGATTTCAATCCGATCCCCTTCGAAAACAGGATCTACCATCCGGCGGTGTGCGCCGTTGACGGCCATCCCTCCACGTTTCAGCTCGACGATGAGACGGTGGGAGTAGCGGTGGCGTCCCCGAAGAAAGTCCTGGAGGCGTTTGCCGTTATCCTTTGCCGGGACGGTATAGCGGAAGGTCTTCACTTGCCCAGCACCCGGAGGATCTCGCCCATATAAACGATGTGGTAGTCTTTTTCAGGATAGCTGGCAGCGATTTCCTCCGTCAGGAATCCTTCGGGGCGGATTTTATCGGCGTAAATTTTCCGGCACTCCAAAACCAGTTTTGCCTCTTGGAAATAAACCGTGCCGTTCTCAAAAACGGGAGTCAAACCGGCTGCCTTGGCCTTGTTAAGTTCCCGGCCGGATTTGCTGCCGCAGAGGGCCAGGGCCGGGCGCAGCTCTTCCTCATAGAAGGAGAGGGTAAATTTGTCCGAACGGTCAATGAACCCTTTTGTATAGCGCTGAGGACGTACGAAAGCAGTAACGATATTTTTGTTCCACATGACGCCCATATTCCCCCAGCTGACGGTCATCATATTAAAGCCGGAGGCATCTCCAGCAGAGAGCAGAGCCCACTCTTTTCCGATAAGGGTAAAGGGATTACAGGAAAGAGCCGTAGGGTCGATTGGATGCAAAGAAATAAAAATCCTCCTTTTATCTTAAAAATGGATCCTTTGATAGCATATTCTTATTATACCA
>CAKXAF010000393.1 GCA_934869045.1 uncultured Nitrososphaerota archaeon
TGTCATCCGCAGAAACCTCTGCGTCCCGGGGATAGTCGCGGTCGTTGACAATAAGGTTGGTGCCGAACCATTTGTTGGAGATCTCCTCCGCGGTACCGTCCGTGCACATTTCGTCGAGGATGCGCTGCACCTCTTTGGCCAGGGCAACGTCGCCGGGGCGGAAACCGATGGCGTATTCCTCTGAACCAAAGTCTTCGGGGAGAGTGATGTAAGTCTTTTCCGTCTTGCCGCAGGAGGCCAGCGCCGTCACGGAGAGGGCCAGGGCGAGCAGGGAAGCCAGCAGTTTTTTCAGTTTCATGTCGATACCTTTCCTTTTCTGTCGGCCTCCTTTTCAGGAGCCGGTTGTCTGGATGGAAACCATCCTTTTGAATGCTAGTTTATTATAGCATTACTTCGTTAAAGTGTCAAGGATTTGTCAAGATTTGCAGCACTCGAAATGCACAAGACTTTTTGAGGGTTTTGGTAGGATTGACCGGTTGCAGAAGAGCGGAGAGTGTGCTATAATAAAAATAATTTGTCCCTTAGACGCGTTAAAGCGTTGAATGTTTCAGGATTTCGGAGAAACGCCTGCCCCGCAGGCTGCTTTTGTATTTTCCGGAACCCCTTGCAAAGAGAACGGGAAAATAGTAAAATGAAAGAGATTCGTAGGATTTTCCTGCGATTGGGAAGGATGGAGCAAAATGTTTTTCCAAAAAGACTTGGAAACCATGCCGCGGCGGCAGATCGAATCCATTCAGCTGGAACGGCTCAAATGGGTGGTCAACTACTGCTACAACAACGTCCCCTTTTACCATAAGCGTCTGGACGAGTGCGGCGTAACGGCGGATAAAATCAAGCAGCTGTCCGACGTGGAGTATATCCCCTTTACCACCAAGGAGGATATCCGGGACAACTACCCCTATGGACTGTTCGCCCAACCGCTGAAGAATATCGTCCGCATACACGCCTCCAGCGGGACCACCGGCAAGCCTACGGTAGTCGGTTATACCAAAAAGGATCTGGACACCTGGTCCGACCTGGTGGCGCGGCTTTGCGTGGCAGTGGGCACCACGGATGAGGATGTGGTGCAGATCTCCTTCGGCTACGGGCTGTTTACGGGGGCGTTGGGCCTCCATTACGGGCTGGAAAAGATCGGCGCGTCGGTGATCCCGATCTCCAGCGGCAACACGGAAAAGCAGGTTATGATCCTGAAGGATTTCGGTACGACGGCGCTGGTCTCCACTCCCTCCTACGCCCTTTATATGAGCGAGGTCGCACGGGAGCAGGGGGTGCTGGACAGCCTGAAGCTCCGGCTGGGCCTGTTCGGATCCGAGGGCTGTACCCCGGAGATGCGGGATCAGGTGGAAAAGAGCTTCCACATCTTCGCCACCGACAACTATGGCATGAGCGAACTGATGGGCCCCGGCGTTTCCGGCGAATGCATCTATCGGGAAGGCATGCACATCGCGGAGGACCACTTCCTCCCTGAGATCATTGACTCCGCTACCGGAAAGACCATGGCGGGCGGGGAGACCGGCGAGCTGGTCATCACCACCCTTACCAAGGAGGGATTCCCGCTGCTCCGCTACCGCACGAAGGATCTGA
>CAKXAF010000394.1:0-1123 GCA_934869045.1 uncultured Nitrososphaerota archaeon
CACCGCCTTCCTGATCCCGTACATCCAGGCGTATAAGGCCACCGGCGCGGCCGGCGTCGTCATGGCGGAGCCTCTGACCGGCCTTCTTTCCCCCGCAATGGCGGAGGAATTTTCCGAACCCTATGTCCGCCGTATCGTGAAGGCCGTTCAGAGCGACGATTTTGCCGTGATTTACCACAACTGCGGCAACAGCACCATCCAGATGATCGATTCCATCCTCCGCACCGGTTCCGCGGCCTACCATTTCGGCAACGCCATCTCCATGAAGGAGATGCTGCCCCACATCCCTGCGGATGTCATTGCCATGGGGAACATCGATCCTGCCGGCGAGTTTGCAGGCGGAACACCAGAGTCCATCCGGAAGGCGACTCTGGAACTGATGGAAGAATGCTGTCCGGAATATCCGAACTTTATTATTTCCTCCGGCTGCGATATTCCGCCTCACGGCAAATGGGAGAACATCGACGCTTACTTCCAGGCGGTCCGCGACTACTACCAGAGCTGAAAGAAAAGATCCCCCGGCGTGCAGCGCGGGGGATCTTTGTTTTCGCTTTACACAAACTGGTTTCGGGCGGGGCGGTATTCATAGCCGATGGCCCGGAGGGTTTGTTCCAGCTGGCATTGGTCCAGATCCAGGCTTTTGCAGAGCTCCTCCAGGCTGGGGTAGAAGTCCCGAAGCTGTGTGTTGACGTAGCTGAGCAGGATGGCAGGGTCTTTCGGAAGATTCATGGTATGCGGTCCTTTCTGCGCGGTTTTCTCCAGCATACCACGGTTTCCTTTTTCCTGCAACCGGGAAATCATGAAAATCCGGAACAAAATCATAAAATTTTGAAAGAAACAGAAGGCCGCTCCCTTGACAGCGGCCTTCTGGATGGGGTAGGATAGTAAGTAGAGAAAGATGAAAGGAGGCGCTTCTATGCTGCTGAAAGAGGTCAACCCTGCAAATTTCAAAGCCTTCGGCGCTCCGCTCAAGGATGTGAAGCCTTATGCGGAATTTAGCCAGTCGGTCTATGAAGACGACACCCGTATCCGTTCCAGCCTCTGGCATTTTGAAAAAGAGGTGGTGTTGGAGCCGATCAGCGGAGTGGGTCTCCTTTTTGTGCGCACCCCGGATAGCATGATT
>CAKXAF010000394.1:1133-1554 GCA_934869045.1 uncultured Nitrososphaerota archaeon
TCTATCCCGGCGTGCAGTTCGCCCTCCTGCCATATGAGTGCCGGCTCAGCTACCGGCTGTACTACCAGTCCCCGAAGATCATTACGCCCACCGCCAACATCCTCACCGGGCGGGGGTTTGTGCCCAATATCAACGTCCAGACGCTGTATACCGTCCTTTATCAGGAAAAGGACAAGCAGTTTAAGTTTCACGGAGAAGAACACCCCTTCTGGGAGCTGACCTATGTCAACAAGGGCCGGATGATCTGTGAGGTCGACGGGACCACCTACCAGCTGGGCCAGGGCCAGATGATTTTTTTCGCCCCTCACCAGTTCCACATCCAGCAATCTGACGGCAAGGCGCCGCTGTCCTTTCTGACCGTCACCTTTGATGGGGATATTGTAAGCCCGGACACTCTGGCGGATCGGGTCATTTACTGCGA
>CAKXAF010000395.1 GCA_934869045.1 uncultured Nitrososphaerota archaeon
GACCCGCCCCACACCCTCCTCGTCCGCCAGGACGTCCCCGGGCAAAACCACCCCGCCGCAGGGAATTCCGGCGTCCTTTAAAACGGTCTCCGCCTTTTTTCCGAGTACCGGCCAGGTGTTGGCGTCGGATATCACGAATACCCGGGAGTGCCCCAACTTCCGCACCAGCTCCGGCAGTTTTTCAATGGCCCCGCCGGAAATCTCCGCCCGCTTCAGCGCGGTTTGATGTATGCGGCCGCAGCCGCAGGGGATCTCCCGCCCCAGATATTGCTGGATGTCCATATCAGTTTCCTTTCTCCTCAACCGTTCCTGTCGCCGCCAGCGCGATTCCCGTTCCGCAGAGGTCGGGGATCAGCACCTGTCCCAAAACGACGGGAGCGGTGACAGCGGCGGCATTAATCTGTTCCATTGCCTCAAACAACAGTTCCTTGGGAATCGCCCCCACCGATTTCACCGAAACCAGAGGCTTCGTTCCTCCCTCCACCCGCATGGTCGTGGTCAGCACCCGGGTGGGATGGGTACACTCATTTCGGGCATAAGCCTCCCCTCGCGGACAGGTGTTTCCCATGACCGAACGGACTTCGCCGCCCTCCAAAAGCACCTCCAACGCGCAGCCCATGGGGCAGACAATGCATGTCAAATCCCGTTTTTCCATCTCATTCCGCCCCTTTCTGCTCCAGGCAAACCGTCAGATTCCCGTCGATCTGTCCAAGGATCTGTGCGTTCAGCGGCAGGCACTCCATCTCACCTGGAGCAACCTTTTTTCTCGCCCGGGAAAACAGAACCTTCTCCCCACACTTTACCACGATACGCACATCCTTGTAAACATCCCCTACCCGGAAGTAGAGGGAAAAAGGCTGTACCGCGCCTTTCCGAACCCGCTGGGGCACCACATACCGAACGCCATCCCGGGCGCTGACCGTCCAAGCCTCCGCCGCGCCGCTGGACTCTCCCGCCAGATAAGCGGCTGCGCAGATCCCGGCCAGCTCCGCTTCTTCCGAGACATAATCCACCAAATCATGGACGTGAAGGACATTGCCGCAGGCGAAAACCCCAGGCAGAGAGGTCTGCCGATCCTGATCGACCAGGGCGCCGCCGGTCACCGGATCCATTTCAACCCCGGCAGCCCTTGACAGCTCATTTTCCGGGATCAGCCCCACTGACAGCAGCAGCGTGTCGCAGGGGATAAACTCTTCGCTTCCGGGGATCGGCTTCCGGGATGCGTCCACCGCCGCGATGGTGACGCCTTCCACCCGTTCCCGCCCGTGGATTTTCACCACCGTGTGGCTGAGCTTCAGCGGAATCTCAAAATCCTCCAGGCACTGGACGATATTCCGGGTCAATCCGCCGGAATAAGGCATCAGCTCGCAGACAGCCCGGACCCTTGCCCCTTCCAGTGTCATCCGCCGTGCCATGATCAGCCCAATATCCCCGGAGCCGAGGATCACAACCTCTTTACCAGGCATGTAGCCCTTCAGATTGACGAATTTCTGCGCCGCACCTGCGGTATAGATCCCTGCCGGACGGGTTCCCGCTATGTTCAAAG
>CAKXAF010000396.1 GCA_934869045.1 uncultured Nitrososphaerota archaeon
TGACTCCGGAGTACCTGAAAGCCGTCTCAACGGCTGCCGCCTGCATCGAAGAGATCCGTTCTACTCTTCCGGAGGGCTGGACCACCATTGTCACCGCCGACCACGGCGGCCATGACCGCACCCACGGAACCAGCGCTTCCGAGGATATGACCATCCCTCTGTATCTCTGCGGTAAAGCCTTCGCTCCCAGTCTTCTTCCCGGCAGGCCGAGTATTAAAGATATCGCCCCTACCGTCGCGGCCCTGATGGGGTTCCCCGCCCCTGCCGACTGGGAGGGACACAGCCTTTTGTAGAAACATCCAAACCTGCGGCGGCGGGAGAAACGTTACGATACGTTTTCTCCCGCCGCTGTTCTTTTTTGCCGCCCCGCGGCCGATTGTCCGGCCACTTTCCATGATACAGAACCGGAGCCCAGAATAAAACTGCACAAAACAGAAACCATCTGTACGATTTTCGCCAGCTTTTTATGGGATTTTTCATTTTTTCCAAACATTTTTCTCCGCACTCCTGCATAAATTCCGGTTATCGCTCCCGGTATCCGCCTTTCTCAGGATGCCGGGAGTCCTTTTTTCAGCCTTCAGCGCCTTCCTCCAATAAATACACAAAACGCTGGATAAAATTGTGCAGAAACTTCAAAATATGTGAAGTTGTTTTTCATAATATCCCATGCTATCATGAGTGCATCGGGAGGAGATGACAAATCCCAGCCATTTCCCCACGATATTCATTGGAAAGGAGCGTGCTGGACTTTGAACGTCCTCAAGGAACGAACCATCCCCGCCGCCCGCAAAGGCCTGAGCCGGAACGCGAAAGAAAACATCGAGCTGTACCTCATCATGCTGCCTACTATTCTATTGATCATCATCTTCATGTATATCCCTCTTTATGGGGTAGTCATCGCCTTCCAGGACTACGTCCCCGGCGCTCCCTTCTTCGGCCCAGGCACCCACTGGGTAGGCCTGAAGCATTTCCAAGACTTCATTTCCTCTTATTACTTCACCCGTATCGTCAAAAACACTTTGGTCCTCAACCTGATGAACCTGGGCATGGGCTTCTGGGTCCCCATTGCCTTCGCCCTCCTGCTCAACGAGCTGAAGGACAGCTTCTTTAAAAAATTTGTCCAAACCGCAAGTTATCTTCCTTACTTCATTTCCTCGGTGGTCGTGGCTGGCATGGTTCTCTCCTTCACCGCCACAGACGGCATCATCAACAAGCTCATCGCCGCCATGGGCGGTACAGTCCAGGCCTGGAACACCAAAGCCTCTGCATTCCCCTGGATCTATACTCTGACCTGCGTATGGCAGTCCTTCGGCTGGGGGAGCATCCTCTACCTCTCCTCCATCTCCTCCATCGACCCCAACCTCTACGAAGCGGCGGATCTGGACGGCGCAGGGCGGCTCAAAAAGATCTGGTATGTCACCCTTCCCTTTATGCTCCCTTTGATCGTCATCCAGCTGATCTTTGCTATCGGCGGCCTGATGTCCATTGGCACGGAGATGATCCTGCTGATGTATAACCC
>CAKXAF010000397.1 GCA_934869045.1 uncultured Nitrososphaerota archaeon
TTGACGCCATTCTCGAGGCCATCTACGGTTCTTCCTATAAAGACCACCTCATCCTTCAGGAATATATCCCCGGCGACGACTCCCAGATGCGGGTGCTCAACGCCTACTGCGGCCGGGACGGGAAGGTGAAGCTCATCTCCCTGGGCCACGCCCTGCTGGAAGAGCATTCCCCTGAGGGCATCGGCAGTTACGCCGCCATTATCAGCACCCGGGACGACGAGCTGAACAAGCGGATGATCGGGTTTCTGGAAAGCATCGGCTACGTGGGCTTCGCCAACTTCGACATGAAGCTGGATCCCCGGGACGGCGCCTACAAATTGTTTGAGATGAATCTGCGGCAGGGGCGTTCCAGCTTCTTCGTCACCGCCGCGGGCTACAATCTGGCCAAATGGCTGGCCGACGACGTGGTTTACCGCAAGGAAATGGGCCTGACCGTTGCCGACAACCCCATGCTCTGGACCATCATCCCCAAGGGGATCATCTTAAAATACGTCCGGGATGATTCCCTCAAGGCGGAAACCCGGCGGCTTTACAAAGAGGGCAAGGTCTGCCGCTCTCTCTGCTACAAGCCGGACATGAATCCCCGCCGGTGGATCGGCTACTGCAAAAACCAGTTCCACTACTTCCAGAAATACAAAAAATACTTCGGAAACAAAGGATTGCACGATTGATGAAACGTTTAGGAGTCATCGGCGGGCTGGGGCCCATGGCGTCGGCCTACTTTCTCGAGCTGCTGGTACAGATGACCGCCGCGGCCGCGGACCAGGAGCATCTGGACGTCATCCTCCTCTGCCGCCCCACTATCCCCGACCGCACCGCCGCCATCATGGGAACCAGCGCAGAGAGCCCCGTCCCCATGATGCGGGACGCCGCCCGGGAGCTGGAGCGGATCGGGGCCTGCTGTATCGCGGTGCCCTGTATCACCTCCCACCACTTTTTCGGGGAGCTTCAGCCTGCGGTGAGCATCCCCTTCCTGCACCTGGTGCGGGAAACCGTCCGGCACCTGCGGGAGCAGGGCGTCCAAAAGGCGGGGATTTTGGCCACCACCGGCACCGTCCGCACCCGGCTTTTCCAGGACGAGCTGGAGCGCCAGGGCCTTGGCTGGGCCGTCCCCTCGGAGGCCGGGCAGGAGAAGGTCATGCACCTGATCTACCAGGACGTCAAAGCCGGAAAGCCGCCGGAGCTGCCCCTTTTTGATGAAGTGTCCGGAGAACTGCGGAAACAGGGCGCGGAGTGCGCCATCCTGGGCTGCACCGAGCTTTCCCTGGTCAAGCGGGACTTTCCCCTGGGGCCTGGGTATCTGGACGCTCTGGAAGTTCTGGCAAAGGCTTCCATTGAATTCTGCGGAAAGCCCCTGAAGCCGGAGTACCGGAATTTAATCACCCGATAACCTGTTTTGCCAATTTCACTCCGAAAGGATTTGATGATAGATGTGCGGATTTGCCGGGTTTACCACCAACGGCTTTGCTGGGGACCGTCTCCCCATCATCCGGGC
>CAKXAF010000398.1 GCA_934869045.1 uncultured Nitrososphaerota archaeon
GTGTGGTTCTGCTCCACCACACTGATAACCTCAGCGATCTTTTCAGGAGTGATTTCCATGGGCTTTTCGCAGACAATAGCCTTTCCTGCATTTGAGGCGGCAATGCAGACCTCGCCATGGGTGCCGCTGGGGACGCAGACGCAGACGGCATCCACCTTGGTGTCGGCAAGAAGCTCGTGATAGTCGTAGTAGACCTTTTCCGCGCCATGCTCGGCAGCAAATTTATCGGCCTTTTCCGGAATGATGTCGCAGACGGCATAAAGATGGCACTCCTCGGTCTGCTTCATGGCTTTCGCGTGGGTCAGCGCGATAACGCCGCACCCGACGATGGCAAAATTCAACTGTTTCAACTGACTCATCCTTTCTGATCGGTCTTTTGCTTCCAGATTCATTGTAACACAAGGCTGGAGCAAAAAATTGACTTTTCTTTCGCGGGTATTGGCGGATTTTTCATTTTTCCTGCGGACGCTATGCAAAAGTTGCGGGAATCGAAACGCCGGGTTGTAATCCACCGGGAAGTGTGCTACAATGTCTGCGGAGAAAGCCAGACAATCCGCGAAAACAAATCATGGAAGCGCTTTCTATAAAATAGTCTTTCTAAAAGGGGGATTTTATATGGAAAAGAAACGGTTTTACATCGGTGTGGACTGTGAGGGCGTCGCCTGCGCGGTGGGCATCCCCGGCCAAAACCTCGGGGACGGGGAGAACTACGCCTTTGCCGCCCGCCAGGCGACCCGGGAGGCCGACGCGGCCGCCCGCGCCCTTTTCGACATGGGGGCAGAGGAGGTCATTGTTTGGGATAACCATCATTCCGGCGTTAATTTGGACTATGGCCTGCTGGATCCCCGCTGCAAAATTCTTCTGGGAAGCGGCCACCACGGGCGCTTCCCCCGGATCGACGAAAGCTTTGGAGGCGTGCTGTTCATCGGGTATCACGCCCGGGAAGGCAGCCGTCCCGCCGTCCTGGCCCACACCTATTCCTCGGCTGCCTATCACCGGTATTCCATCAACGGTACGCCGGTGGGCGAAATGGAAATCGATGCGGCCTTTGCCGGAAAGGCCGGCGTACCGGTGATTTTCGCCGCTTCCGACGATATTGGCGCGGCTCAGGCGCGGGAATCCTTCCCCTGGGCGGAAACCGTCGCCACCAAGGAGGCCCTGTCCTGGACCTCCGCCATCAGCCTCCATCCTCAGGAATCCTGCCGCCGCATCTATGAAGGGGTGAAAAAAGCCTGCTCGCGTCTTTCTGAGATGCAGCCATTCACCTTCACGGAACCGCTGGACGTTTCTATCTGCTTTAAACGCCTGGATGCAGCCAACTCCGCCCAGCTCTACGATCAGGATCGGCAGCCCTTCCGTTTTGCAGACGCCTTTACCCGTGAAGGAACGATTTCGAAATTGGAGGATTTGTTCAACTAAGCTAAAGCCATCCGCCTTTTCCAGGGCATTCTGGTTTTTTTTCACCTTGCATTTCCAATGTTCACGGAGTATAAT
>CAKXAF010000399.1:0-351 GCA_934869045.1 uncultured Nitrososphaerota archaeon
CGTCGTACAATTTTGCTCTGTCGATCAGCTTGGCGCTGTCAACGTATTTTTTACCGTGTTTCATTGATTATCCTCCTTATGAGTGGTGTATAGCGGATAGTTTTCCTCCCACCCGGGTAGCACTAGTCTACTACTTCAATGCCCATGCTGCGTGCGGTGCCGCAGATCATGCTCATAGCGGTCTCTACGCTAGCAGCATTGAGGTCAGGCATTTTCTGTTCAGCAATTTTGCGGACCTGCTCCTTGGTGATTTTACCGACCTTGGTCTTGTTGGGCACGCCGGAAGCAGTCTCAATGCCGATGGCTTTTTTGATGAGAACCGCCGCAGGGGGTGTCTTGTTGACCTAGGGA
>CAKXAF010000399.1:361-1478 GCA_934869045.1 uncultured Nitrososphaerota archaeon
TAGTGGTTAAAGTCGGAACGGACCGTATGCCCATCCCTCCCACAGGTCGCACTGGCGACCCATTTTGGTTTGCCGAAGCCGGGTTTGGGCCGCGGCAAAGATTGGCCGAGAAGCCAATCACCTCATAAAAGACTAATCCAGAGCCTGAACCTGGTCCAGCTCAAGCTCAACGGGAACTTCTTTGCCCATCATCGAAACGGTCACGCGCACTGTGCCTTTCTCTGCATCAATGGCATCCACCGCGCCGATAAAGCCATCAAGATAACCATCGATCACCTTGACCGAGTCACCTACCTGGAAGTCAATCTCAATCTGACGGACTTCCACGCCCAGCCGCTGGACCTCTTCCTCCGAAAGGGGGACGACAACATACCATGAATCATCGGTCATAATCATCTTGACAAGGACATAACCGGGGAAAATCTTGCGTTCCACTTCACGTTTTTTGTTGTCCTTAATTTCCGTGACAGTTTCCGTGGGAACCTTGACCTCACAGATCAGATCATGCAGCTTCCGGTTTTCCACTGCATTCTCTATGCTTGTCGCCACTTTATTCTCATAGCCGGAATAGGTGTGGACAACGTACCATCTAGCAGTATCAGACATCTTTACCCCTCCGCGCTTTGTCATTTTTCCTTGTGTGATACAATTTCAAACGCAAAAAGCGACCTTAAAAGAGCAGATTGACGATGGCTGACAGGATCATATCGAACCCGCCAATAAAAAAGGAAGCGATGACCACAGTGACGATGACAACAATGGTGTTGTTGATCACCTGATTTTTCGCCGGCCAGACAACCTTTTTCAGCTCGCCCTTCATATCTCGGAAGTAGCGGCTGATTCTTGCGGTGATACCCTGCTTAGGACTGGATTTGCCTTTGTTCTCTTCTGACATTGTCCTGTCCCCGCCTTTCACCTTTACTTGGTCTCTCTGTGAAGAGTGTGTTTCCGGCAGAATCTGCAGTATTTGTTCATCTCCAGCCTGTCGGGATCGTTCTTCTTGTTTTTCATTGTGTTGTAATTACGCTGTTTGCACTCGGTACAAGCTAATGTAATTTTAACCCTCATGTTTCGGCACCTCCTGGTTGACGGATTTGTTTTGCCTCCCTCGTAAAGG
>CAKXAF010000400.1 GCA_934869045.1 uncultured Nitrososphaerota archaeon
CCAAAGAGAACCCGGACGATTACCTTTTCTATCCGACTGCAAAAGGTGGCAGAGAAATGATGTCTGAGGACAACGTGCAGCGCATTCTGAAAAAGTATGGGGACGCCGCCCGCTGTTCCAATCCAAAGCTGCCTTCCATTCATCCACATCTTCTCCGACATTCCTATGGAGCGCAGCTATACAGGCTTGGGGTCTCTCTCCCGGAGATAGCAAAACTTCTTGGGCATGAGGATATTTCCACAACGGAAATCTATGCGGAGACTGATCCTGAAATGGCGGCAGAAGCCATTTCAAAGATGTTAGGCAAACAGCCGGTAAGGAAATGGGACTTCCTTACCGAAGATGAAAAGTTAAAAATTTTAGGACTAAAGTAGCTCAGAATTAGGCCGATACTTTCTTGCTAAACATGGTGTAAAAACTGGCTTCAGCAGAATTTATCGGTCTTATTTTTTACGAGGCATTAAAGATGGACTCCAATATTGGCTACCTCAGCCAGGTAAACCAGAGCTTCGCGGCTACAGATGAGTTCCGCAGCTATCTCACTGCGGACAGTATGGAGCCCTTTGACACCTATCGCGCTTATCAAAGCTACCGGCGGATCCGGATGCGCAACGAAGGCTATTCTGCCGGGGAAAAGGGGAAAATCGCCATCGTGCGGCTGGGCGGTCGCCTGGCCCTTACTCCCGAAGGGACCTGCGATATTACCGACTATCTGAAATCCGTGGAATTTCCCGGCAGCATTATGGAACTGTATTCCTATTTTTCCGGCGTCAATGGCCAATTTCCCCAATTTGGACAGGTGATTCGCAGCACACCGGATTCCTCGTATATCACCGTGGTCCAGCGGGGACGGTTGGAAACACGGGCGGAATACCTGATGTTTCTTTCGCTGGATAAGGCTGAGATTTTTAAAAACGTATCCAGCCTGGATGCATCTGGGATGGCGCTTCTAATGGAAGGAGAGATTCTGGCTGCGGCAGAAAACCTGGATACCGCCGGTCTGGAGGCTTTTCTTACAGAAAACCCTCTGCCGGATACTCTGGATCAGGCCAGCTATTCCGGCCGGAACGGCACCTTCGCTTTTAAGGCCTGCGCCTATCTGCCGCTTTTTTACGTCTATGCCGGGCCGCAGGAAAGCCTGGGCAGCATATCCGTCAGCTTTTTAGGGACTTTTGCCGCATTTTTGATCTTTGGCGTGATCGGATGCTATCTGCTTTCCCGCCAGCTTTACCGTCCCATGGTCCGCCTGCTCAAAAAGTTTGAGGGAACCGGACCGGATGGAAAGGACGAGTTCGCCTTCCTGGAGGATGTGTCCTCCCAAATGCGGGAAGATAATCTCGCTCTGGCTGCGACTCTGGACAAAACCCGGGATCTGGTTCGGAACGAGGCTCTTCGGGGTCTGCTTTACGGGACCCATTCTGCCGGAGAGCTGCTGGAACGGCTAT
>CAKXAF010000401.1 GCA_934869045.1 uncultured Nitrososphaerota archaeon
GGTCCAGACCGCTCTGATGGGCACGATCCTCTTCGTCGCTCAGGTGGTCTTTGCAGGGTTGCCCAATATCGAGCTGGTTTCCCTGCTGCTGATCCTGTACACGCTGACCATCTCGCCGAAACAGGCGCTGGCGGCTGCCTATCTTTTCGCGTTGCTGGAGGGGCTGGTCTATGGCTTTGGCCTGTGGTGGGCTATGTACCTGTACGTCTGGCCGGCGCTGGTACTGATCGCCTGGCTGTTCCGGCGAAATGATTCGGTATGGTTCTGGACGCTGATTTCCGCCGCGTTTGGCCTCTCCTTCGGCGCACTCTGCTCCATTCCCTATGCGATCGGCGGCGGGATTTCCGCGGGTGTGGCCTGGTGGATCAGCGGCATTCCCTATGACATTGCCCATTGTGTGGGAAATGCGGTAGTCATGGTGCTTCTCTATAAGCCTATGACCTGCTTTTTCCGCTCCCTGCAAAGCAGATGGAACCACTCCTGACCATTTCCACAAAAACCCCGGACACACTGTGAAACGGTGGATTCTCACCAAGTCAGACAAACTGAGCGCAGCGAAAGAGCAGAGAGCGGGCTCCTTCCGTGGCCCGCTCTCTGTTTTTTGATATCTGCCTGGTAGCCAAATCCCGCTGAACAAACAGCGAATCGGCAGCAAAAGGCGGCATACCCCTTGTTACAGGACAATTTCTCGTGCTGCCGGCTCCCTTTACCGCTTAAACCGGAACGCCAGGACCAGCCCTACCGCCAGGACAAGTACGGACATGCCTAACAACATCAATGTGCCGCCTACAGAAGCGGACGCCGTCTCCGATCCTCCCGGCATCTGAAAATCTCCGCCGGGGCTGAAACTGCCGCTGCCCGCACCGCTAGGAAACCCGCCGGTCTCATCCGGCCTCTGGGAAATTTCCGGTTGGGACACTCCGGAATCCTCCCCTTTCACCTCCGAACCGGAAGCGCTGTCTTCAAAAGATGAAGATTCCGCACTCTCCAGTATCTTCCTTTCGCCGTCCGGATTCTCCCCCATCTGGCTGCTGCGGCCCCCAAATCCGCCGCCCGCACCGCCCATGGAACCCATATCGGAAAGCGTAATCCCCGACGCATCTACCAAAGCGGAACGATCCAGGGATTGGCCCTGGCTGGTGGAGGGAATCGTCCCCTCCAGCTGGCCTGCAACGCTTTCTGCCCGGAGCTGGCAGAACGATGACAGCGTGGAGACCCCCGCCTCGAATTTTTCATAGGTACAGAATTTTGTCGGGTCATTCTCTACGTAGGGTGCGATAAGCGCAGCCGTTTTCCCGATCATTCCTGCAAAATCAGTAGACTCCAGAAATTCCCCAAAATATTGATGGTAAAGCGCCGTATATTCCTCGCTGCTGAAAATCCATGCCTGCATGGGACGGTCCTCC
>CAKXAF010000402.1 GCA_934869045.1 uncultured Nitrososphaerota archaeon
TGAGAAAGCGGGTTTATGTCACTGTACGACGGCAAGGTGTAGTAATTTTTCAGGAAACCTGCTTTTGCAGGAAAAATCCCCCGCTGCAGGCGGGGGATTTTGTTTTATCGAAATGGAAAGGGGAGTGGCAGGATGCAGGACTGGCTTTGCCGGCAGCGTCTGTTTCTCGGTGAAGATGCGTGCCGGACGCTGGAGAGGGCCTGTGTTGCGGTAATCGGTCTCGGCGGTGTAGGAGGCGCCTGTGCAGAAGCACTTTGCCGGACCGGCATCGGCACCCTGATCCTGGTGGATCACGACACCGTGGATTGGAGTAACCTGAACCGGCAGCTGATTGCGACAACTGCCACAGTTGGTATGAGCAAAGCGGCTGCCTGCCGGGAGCGGATACTCTCCATTAACCCCGACTGCCGCGTGGAGACGCTGGAAATGCTCTATTCTGCGGAAACGGCGGATCGTCTTTTTGCCTGCCGCCCGGACTACGTGGCCGACTGTATCGACATGGTCACCGCTAAGCTTCACCTGGCGGAAGCCTGTCGTTCCCGCGGCGTCCCGCTGCTGATGGCTCTTGGGACGGGTAATCGGCTGGATCCCTCCGCTTTTCGTATCGGGACGATTGAGGATACGGTGAATTCCGGCGGCTGCGGCCTGGCCCGGGTCATGCGGCGGGAGCTGAAAAAGAGAGGCCTCTCCGGCCAGCCGGTGATGTATTCCACTGAAACACCCGCCAAAACGGTAGTGGAGGGGACTGGACGCTACGCGCCGGGAAGTGTCTCCTTTTGCCCGCCTGCTGCGGGATTTCTCATGGCCAGCCGGATTGTCCAAGATCTGTTGGACAATGGAGTCAAATGAAAGGAGCAGTTATCATGAATCAGCTTTTGATCGGTGGAAAGATCCCCGCTTCGGAGATTTCCCTGGGATGCATGCGAATCAGCAGCCTGGAGCCGAAAGCGGCGGAGACGCTGGTGCGCACCGCACTGGACGAGGGGATCGACTTCTTTGACCATGCCGATATTTATGGCGGCGGCCGGTCGGAGGAGGTCTTTGCCCAGGCGGTTGGCATGTGCCCCTCGATTCGGGAAAAAATCCAAATCCAGACGAAATGCGCCATCCACGACGGCCTGTATGACTTTTCGAAGGAGCACATCCTTCATTCAGTGGAGGGGAGCCTCCGCCGTCTGAAAACCGATTACGTGGATTTTCTCCTACTTCACCGGCCCGATACCCTGATGGAACCAGAAGAGGTTGCTGAGGCGTTCGCAATACTCCACGGCAGCGGAAAAGTCCGGCATTTTGGCGTCAGCAATCAGAAGCCTCTGCAGATGGAACTGTTGAATCGTTCTCTGGCCGGGGAAAAGCTCCTAGTCAACCAGCTGCAATTTTCCATTTGCCATA
>CAKXAF010000403.1 GCA_934869045.1 uncultured Nitrososphaerota archaeon
GGTAGATACCTCGTTGTTTCCGGATTTCATCAGACTTCTGGCCATCAAACGGAAGCCAAACCGGAAATGAAGCGGGGCATCCGGGAGGGGAAGAAGTCGGGAATGCGGCTCTCTCCGTTCGGGTTAAAATCCATCATTGGCTGAAATCGGCACAAAGGGCGAACCGTGTTGTTCTCTTTTCAGCGCATTTCCTCTATGATCAGATCAGCAGCTGCAGAAAACCAATCAGACGATCATCATAAGAGGAGTATTTCACCATGAACACAGATAAAATTTTTGCGGAAGCCATTGCCAACGAGTACGCCCCCAAGGATACCTCCAAGGTTGTTGCCCTGAGAAAGCTGGACCGGAAAGCGAAGGGCCCGGCCAACATCTTTGCTTACAGCTTCGGCGTCCTGATGACCCTGGTCCTTGGCCTGGGGATGTGCCTTTCCATGCAGGTGATTGGAGGAGGCGGCGTCCTGATGACGGGAGCCGGAATCCTTCTGGGAATTCTGGGCATCGTGGGCGTGGGCCTGAACTATCCCATCTACAAAAAGCTCCTGCGGTCCGGTAAGGAAAAGTATGCCTTTGAGATTATGCAGCTGGCCCGGGAAATCAGTGAATCGGCAGAATAAAGACGAGAGGAGGGCGGGAGATGAACAAATCTGAAAGCAAATATTTCAACACCGCCCTGCGGATGGATGAGGCGCTCCTGGCCCTGCTGGAGGAGAAGGACCTGGAGTATATCACAGTGAAAGAAATCTGCCGCCAGGCCGGCGTGAACCGATCTACCTTTTACCTGCACTATGAGACCGTTGCCGACCTGGTCAACGAGACGTTGGAGATGATTGACCAGAGATTCCGTTCCTATTTCCCCCGGGAAGGGGAGGAGGTTCTGGGGAATATGGGCAGCCGGGAGCGGGAAGACCTGGTGCTGGTCACCCGGGAATATCTGCTGCCCTATCTCTGCTTCATCCGGGATAACAAAAAGGTCTATCGGGCGGCATTTCGGAACCCAAGCAGCATGCAGGCCCATGTACGATATGGGGAACTAAAGCAGCATATCCTCGGCCCCGTTCTGGAACGGTTTGAGATTCCAACTGCCCATTGGCCCTATTACATGGCCTACTATGTGGAGGGCATCATCGCGATTGTCAAGGAGTGGCTGCAAAAGGACTGTGCCGATGAGGTGGAGATGATTACCGATATCATCGAGTCCTGCGTGCGGCCCAAGGACGGCAGCTATGAGAAATAACGGCAGGGCCGCGTGCTTCCTCCGGACCTGGCGGGAGGATTACGTCTGCCGGACCCTGGTGAGCGCCGTTTTCTCCTCCGGCTGCACGGCGCTCTTCGCTCTTTACAATGGATTCCTGGGCC
>CAKXAF010000404.1 GCA_934869045.1 uncultured Nitrososphaerota archaeon
CCGCTGCACCGGTCATAGGCCGCGCGCAGCGCGTCGATCGAGGAAAACGGCTCGCTGACGCACACGCCGGCGACCATCTGCAGAAGACTGCTGGAAAAGCCGAGCAGCGCGCCGCACGCCTGCTCGATCTGCGCACGCTCCGGCAGCGTGTGCATCAGCAGAAACGCGAATTCATTCGCGCTGACGGAGAACATCACGGCGTCCCACTGCGCAAAGCAGGTTTTCGCCAGCCTGCGCAGCTGGCCGGACAGATCCTGCACCACGATCAGCTGGAACGGGCCGCCGCCGCTTTTCAGCTGCGCATACGCCGCAAGATTGGCGCGCGGCTGCTCCTCGACGGTGAACGTGTCGTCCAGAAGCGCGCGCAGCACCTCCTGCTGTATGCGCCTGCGCTGCTCCGCCGGCTGCATGCCGAAGCGCTCCTGGATGCGGCGGATGGCCTGCGGAAGCTCTTCGAGCACGTTCGGCTTTACGATATAATCGGCCACGGAATACCGAACCGCCGCCTGCGCGTAGGAGAAATCGGTATAAGCAGTCAGAAAAATGATGGGGATCGGGAGCTCCGACCCGGACAGGCGGTTCGCGAGCTCCACGCCGTCCACGCCGGGCATCCGGATATCCGTGATCAGCAGATCCGGCCGGTACTGCCCGATGTGATCGAGCACGTCCTGCCCGCTGCGCGCCATGTAGACGACCTCGCAGTCCAGGCTCTGCCAGTCGATCAGCGTGCCGAGCGCCGTCCGGATGGATTTTTCATCGTCCGCCAGCATGACCTTCCACATTTCGTTCACCCCTCCTCGACCGGGAGCCGCAGCAATACGCGCGTGCCCCGGTTTTCCGCGCTCTCGATCGTCAGTCCGTACCCTTCTCCGTAGAGATTTGCCACAAGCCGCTCAATGTTGTGCAAGCCGACGTGCGAATGGCGCTTTCCGCTCTCGCTTCCGGCGCGGAAGCCTACGCCGTCGTCATTGACCTCGATCAGAAGCGCCTCTCCCTCCCGCCGCACCAGCACACGGATCTCGCCGGGCGCGGCCTTCGGCTCGATGCCGTGCACCACCGCGTTTTCTACCAGCGGCTCGACGCACAGCCGCGGGACCAGGCAGTCCAGCAGCGGCTCGTCCTCACATTCGCAGCGATAGCTCAGCCAGTCGGCAAACCGCCGGCCCTGTAAATACAGATAATACCGGACGATTTCAAGCTCCTCGCGCAGCGGGATCTTGATGCTGTCCTGCCGGAAGATCTTCCCCTGCAGCAGCTGCGCCAGCGCGTGCGTCATCTGGTACAGCTCCTCGCTGCCGTCGAGCTTGGCCTCCAGACTGATGCTGGTCAGCACGTTGAAC
>CAKXAF010000405.1 GCA_934869045.1 uncultured Nitrososphaerota archaeon
TTACAGCACCAACTACCAGATCACCGGGCGTGAGCTGATGACGCCGGACGAGGTACGCATGATGGACAATCGTTATGCGCTGCTGTTTATCCGTGGTGAGCGCCCGGTCATGGACGAAAAGTACAATCCGCTGAAGCACCCCAATGTGGCTCTGACCGCATTGGGCGGCGCACCAACCTATGAGCATGGCAAGACTGACCATGTGACCGCAACAATCTCTATCGGCACTGTGACCGAATCCGAACCGCCGGAACCGGAAACCGCCGTGGATGATACCATGGAGCTTCTGTCCAATGAGGAGATAGAGGCTCTTTTTCATTTAATCTAAAGGAGGAACAAAACCATGAAAAACCTGTTTCACAAGACCGAGAAGCCTGTCAACCACAACACCAAGCTGGAGCGCAAAGTCAAGAAGGGCTTCCGCTTCTACGCAGTGACTGTCCTGTCTATGACCCTTGTGCTGGGCATGGCCGTTACTGCCCACGCTGCCGGCGACCCCATCACGGTGGTCAACAACCTTTCTGATTTCATCTTCGGCCTGATCCGCGCCGTGGGCCTCATTCTGCTGGGCTGGGGTATCGTCCAGGTGGGTCTTTCTCTCCAGAGCCATGACCCTTCCCAGCGTTCCAACGGTTTCCTGACCCTGGCAGGCGGTATTGTCATCACCTTCGCCAAGGAGATTCTGACTCTGATCACAGGCTAAGCGGTTATCACCAAATAAGATCTGCGGGATATGCGGCAGGGCGGGAAACCGTCCTGCCGATGTTTCGCTGAAAGGAGGAAGAAACATTGAGTGATAACTGGGTCGTACAAAATCTTGAAAACGCCCTGAACACCTGGAATGAAAAGCTGGCGGAGATCTGGCAGCTCATCACCCAAAGCCCGCAGCAATTCAAGGGCGGTACCATTTGGGGCGTCATTGTAGATATCCACGGCGCATTGCAGGCCATTGGCCTTGCACTGCTGGTGTTGTTTTTTGTCGTGGGCGTGATGAAAACCTGCGGCTCCTTTGCGGAAGTCAAAAGGCCGGAACACGCCCTGAAGCTGTTTATCCGATTTGCGCTTGCTAAGGGCGCCGTCACCTATGGCATGGAACTGATGCTGGCCCTGTTCAATATTGCCCAGGGCGTTATCTCAACCATCATGCAGGCGGCAGGCTTTGGTACAGCGCAGCAGACGGTCTTGCCCAGCGAGATCGTCACCGCCGTGGAGGAGTGTGGTTTCTTTGAAAGTATCCCGCTGTGGGCGGTAACGCTCATCGGCGGACTGTTCATTACGGTACTGTCT
>CAKXAF010000406.1 GCA_934869045.1 uncultured Nitrososphaerota archaeon
GACATAGAGTTCGTGGCAGACCAGATCCGTCGCGATGCGCGAGAGCAGATCCGGCGGCTCTTCCGTGTCGATAATGCCCGCCTTGGCGCAGTTATTGGCCAGCGTTGAAAACAGATCGTCCAGCGCATGCATGGCCGTGCGGATGCCTTCGGGCGACTCGAACTGCATGATGAAGAGTGTGCTCGTCAGTTCGGGGCCGAAGTCATAAGCGATCGTGATGAACCGGTCGAACAGCTGCCAGATGCGCTCAAAGTCATTATCTGCGTGCGCAAACTTCATGAAGCTCGCATCATCGTTGTGCTGCGGCTTTTCCACCATGTATTCGAGGATGCTGCGCTTGCCGTTGAAAGAAGAGTAAAAGACGGAGCGGGAGATACCGCATGCCTTGCAGATGTCGTTGACGGTCACGTTGTTATATCCGTCGCGCTTAAAGAGGGAAATGGCTGTTTTCGCGACTTCCTCTTTGAATTTCCAGGAAGAATCTTGCACTTCAAACACCCCTGACGAAAAATGTTTGCCGTTTTCAAACATTATACGACTTTTGTTTCTGTGATTCAACACACATAAGATTGTATTCGCAATTCTTTTACAACTTTTTTGTGACTAGTTTCAAAAATGCCCTGGAGGCCTTGGCTTAACAGTGATAAGGAACTAATTTACTTATCAACTGTTAGCTGACGGTTTCCGGGGTGCATACGGACAAATCCCGTCTGATTTCTAACAGGAAGTCAGACGGGATTTTCGCTTTATATTACGAATTATGGAGGACATACCATGAAAACCTTAATATCTTGTGCCTACAATATGGATAATTGCTGTGTGGAAGTGAAATTCAGCGACGGCAGTATGATTGCGATTGACACTATCGTCGTTGAGAACGAGATTGCTGACAATATGTATCAGCGGTCAGAGCTGGATTATTTGATCTACAACGCTCCTTTGGAGTATGCAGACCTTATCTTGAACGGCGATCCCGAAACCTATTTGAAAACTGTAACAGAATACAAGCCTTGGGATAGCTGACAACACGCTGCCCGCAGGAGAAAATCCTGCGGGCGTTTTTCTGTTTATATTATTTCCCTCCGTTGGATCTCAATTTAGGAAAGAAGATGACAATCTTGAAGCTCTTTCCCCACTGGGAAGCTGCTTCCAGATGAAGATTTAGATCGTCGGCCATCTTCTTAACCAGGTAAAGTCCCATAC
>CAKXAF010000407.1 GCA_934869045.1 uncultured Nitrososphaerota archaeon
CGACCATGCAGTGCGAACCGGCTGGCAGCTCGTCGATGGAACCTGGTATTATCTGGATGCTGACGGGAAAATGAATACCGGCTGGAAGCAAATCAACGGAAAATGGTATTATTTTCAAGTCTGGGGAGGCATGCAGACCGGGTGGCTCAAGAGCGGGGCGGACTGGTATTTTCTGTCCGCAGACGGCTCAATGCTGGCAGATGCTGTGACACCGGACGGCTATTACGTCGGCATTTCCGGACAGTGGGCTGACTAGATGCTGGAGGGGGCCTTTGCCCCCTCTCTTTTTAAGGAGAACGAGTATGAGAAAAAGGAGCCGGATATTTCTTGGATCAGCGTTGTCATTTGCGGTGCTGCTTTCGGGCTGCGGACAGGAAAATGCAGGCCTTTCAGAGGCGGAAAGCACATTATCCGTAATCGTTTCAGAGCCTTCTCAATCGTCTGGATCTTGGGAGAATTCTGTTTTTGGGGCAGAGGAAAGCTCAGCGCCAAGGGAAGAGACATCTTCGCTGGGTACAGAGGAGGGCTCCGCGTCCGGCGGGCTGTCGGAATCCAGCGCCATGCTGGAATCCGTCCCTCCCCGGGAAGAATCTTCCAAAGAGCCGGAAAAGGCGGTACCTTCTCAGGCAGAACCCAACCGTGGAGGGGATCCTCCGGCGCAAAGCTCCAAATCGGAAAAGGACCTGTATCTGACTGATCCGATCCCCGAGGGAAAGCCGGCGCCGGTGGAACCTCAGGACGCGGCTGTGGATAAAGGGGTGTCCTGCAGCTGTACGCTTTCCATCCGGTGTGACACGATCCTGGATCATATGGACGACTTTAACATGGACAAAGAATCCGTCCTCCCTTCCGACGGCACGATTTTTGCGGAAAAGACGGTGGCCTTTTATGAAGGGGAATCTGTTTTTGACGTTTTGCTCCGGGAGACGAGAAACGCCAAGATTCATATGGAGTTTGAATCGACGCCTATGTACAACAGCAATTATATCGAGGGGATCCACAACCTTTACGAGTTTGACTGCGGTCCCTTGAGCGGATGGATGTACCGGGTCAACGGCGTGCTGCCCGACGTGTATATGTCCGCCTATGGCCTGAAGAACGGCGACAACATCCGGGTGTTCTTTACCACCGACTACACCAAGGAGTCCGGCAGCCACGGCGGCAGCACTCCCAGCAC
>CAKXAF010000408.1 GCA_934869045.1 uncultured Nitrososphaerota archaeon
GGGGAGAAAGACCCTCCCAGACCCGCTGGTGATAGGCATTGAGCCAGTCCAGCTCATGGTCGGTCAGCATGGAAACATCCAGGCACCTGGTATCGATGGGGACCAAGGTGAAAATTTCAAAGCGGAGGAATTGGGCATATTCTGTCCGGTCACCCTTGATGACGGTGACAACGTTTTCTGTCCGGATGCCGTGGGAGCCTTCGGTGTATACCCCAGGCTCCACGGTCAGGACCATACCTTCCCGCAGCTTGACCGTGGAGCTGAAGCTCTGAGGCCCTTCGTGGACATTGAGCATGAAGCCGACGCCGTGGCCGGTGCCGCAGCGGTAATCCAACCCTTCCCGCCAAAAATATTCCCGGCAGAGGACATCCAGCTGGGAACCGCTGACCCCCTCCTTAAAGACTGCCTCCATCAGTGCGATGGAACCCTTCAGCGCCAGGGTAAAGTCGTGGCGTTCCTCTTCAGAGATTTCCCCCAGGGCGACGGTTCGGGTGATATCTGTGGTACCGTCCAGATACTGTCCGCCGCTGTCAATGAGGAGCAGATGGCTACGCTCCAGGGTTTTGGAGCAGTCGGGCTTGGGGGCGTAGTGCATCATGGCGGCATTTTCCCGGTAAGCGACGATGGCGGTGAAGCTGTCGCCTCGGTTCAGGGGTTGCGCCCTCCGGAATTCCGCCAGTTTTTCCGAGCAGTCCCACTCCGTAAGGACCGCTCCTTTTTCCAGTTCCTCGAAAAGCCAGCCGTAGAACTCCGCCAAGGCACAGCCATCCTTGCGGTAGGCGTTGTGGGTGTTGAGGGTCTCCACCTGATTTTTGCAGGCCTTGAGGAGGAAGATGGGGTCCGTCCCCTCTACCGCGGTGAGGCTGCTGTTTCCGGTTACGCTGGCGTACAGGCTGGAATTCAGTTCATCCTTGTCGCACAGGATCCGGCCCTTCTGGCGGCGCACAGCCAGGAATTGGTAAATCTGACCGTAGGGAAGGAGGGAGACCCCTTCCTTTGCCAGCTCACCCCGGACACTGTCGGAAACCCGGCTTTCTTCTGTGAAAAGAACTGCCTCATCCGGAGAAACGAAAGCATAGGAAATCACTACCGGATTGTTTTCCACATCGTTCGAGCGGATATTGAAGAG
>CAKXAF010000409.1 GCA_934869045.1 uncultured Nitrososphaerota archaeon
GATCACGACTGATTGTTTTGTAAAAGCTCTGTCCATAAGAGAACTTATCTTTTCTATCATGAAGTTCTTTTCCTAACTGCCAGTAAAATCTAAGCATCTCATCATTCACTTTCACCGCAGCCTTAATCTGGCTTTGATGAAAGCGTTTACTCACTTCGGAAATCCACTCTCTATATTGAGCATCCACTTCTACTAATTTATCCATATCCATCCCTCATATCCGTATCAGAATACTGTGTGCGACAATTCCTGTTTAAAACTTGATATGCCAAGCTGGCATTTCAAATATATTATTTATCCTGTATAAACGCCTGATTCACTACATCAAAAAGTTCTTCAGGTTTATTGTACTTTACCTTTGCGTAGATGTCCATAGTTGTTTTGCTGTTTTCATGTCCGGCAAGGTATTGTACTGTCTTTGGATCAACGCCCGCATAGAGAAGATTGGTGATGTAAGTGTGCCGCAGCTGATGGGGCGTCACATCGAAGTCCAGCGTATATTTGATTTTGGGTTGATTCTTTTGGGTCATGCCCAGCGTTGGAGTAACCGTATATTTGATACTCTCCCCATTTACATACTTATAATAGTTTCGGGGCTTAGTGGAGCGGACAACTACATACTGCCATACTCTTTGAAACTGCGAAGCAGCCAGTGGCTCTCCTTTGCTGTCAGCGATCACATAATCTGATATGGAATTCTCTTTCGCTTCTCTTAGACAATCCACCAAGCACTTCGGTATCGGAATATCCCTTTTTGCCGCCGGAGTTTTTAGCACCGTAGAAATCACGGGCCTGTTATGCTCTGTACGCCATGCCCGCCTTACTGATAGATACGGTGTATCCTCGTCCAGAAATACACAATCCCATTGCAGAGCAAGAATTTCTTCCCGGCGCAGCCCTGCATATAAACCAATCATGACAAAGACATAAGGCGGCAAATCTCGGATAGCATCCAAAAGGCGCTCTGCCTGTTCATCTGTCAAAGCCTGACGATCCTCTTGTGGAACACCGCCACCTTTTGTCGTCAGATAAATCGTCGGGTTATGGTCAATGATCCTGCTTTCCATCGCTGCGCGAAAGATAGACTTATAGAGAATTACC
>CAKXAF010000410.1:0-694 GCA_934869045.1 uncultured Nitrososphaerota archaeon
GTACAAATCAGTGAACGTTCTATATAAGTGTATTTTCACGGCAGCAATGGAGAGTAAGATCATTGATGAGAATCCGACCATCTATCTGAAGAAGAATGTGGGCGGGATTCCCCAGAAGGATCGCCTCCCGCTTACGGATGAGCAGGTGGATAAGCTGCTGGATGCCATTTACGGCTTACCGCCGTATGTGTTCGTGATGCTGGGGCTGTACGCAGGATTGCGGAGAGAAGAAATCCTCGGACTTCAATGGGATTCGGTGTATCTTGATTGCGAGGCTCCGTACCTTACCGTTCGGAGAGCCTGGCATACGGAGCATAATCGTCCGGTGATTCTGACAGAGCTGAAAACAAAGGCAGCGCATCGGAATGTCCCTCTGCCGGACAATCTTCTGGAATGTCTGAAAGAGGCGAAGAAGACATCGACATCGGATTTTGTGGTTGCAAACCGGGATGGAGACCCGTTGTCCTATACGCAGTTCAAGAGATTGTGGCAGTATATCGTAACCCGTACCACCAAGGAACGCTGCTATTACCGCTATGAAGATGGCAAGAGGGTGAAGCATACGGTGAAGCCGGTTCTGGGGCAAAAGGCAGCACACAATGGAAATGTGGTTTACAGTCTGGACTTTGAGGTGACTCCGCATCAGCTGCGGCACACCTACATTACGAATCTGATTCATGCTTCGGTTGATCCG
>CAKXAF010000410.1:720-1082 GCA_934869045.1 uncultured Nitrososphaerota archaeon
TGCTTTTGCATCGTGGGATTAAGAGTAAATCAGAAAGAAATTAGGGCAGGGATGGTCAAAAATCCCTGCCCTTTTTACATACATTCGACATCCTTGAAGGAAGTGCTGTACGCCATGATAATAAAAGTGACAACACGCAATGTATGAAGATAGATAGGAGGAGAACACATGGCTAAAGGGAAAAAGCGTCCTGCTGAACTTCCGGAATACGGAACAGTGATGATGAAAGGGGTACAGTATTACCGCACCCGGATTACAGATGCAGACGGAAAGAGAGTGGCGATTTATGGGCTGACACGCGAAGAATTGTATGACCGGGTGGCAGATGCCCAGAAGAAAATCGCGGAAGTGGTTTTCCATAG
>CAKXAF010000411.1 GCA_934869045.1 uncultured Nitrososphaerota archaeon
TGGGAAAACATCCACGCCCTGTTCAGAACGCACGCCACAGAGGGAAAAACAGAAGATATCCCACTGATTTTGATACAGTTTTCAGTCGGCTACCTCTCACGGTCTTTATGGTCATAGTGGAGATCGCCGGAAAGCACCTTCGCATGGTTACGGATTTTGATATGTCCCTTTTCCTGATTCTCCAAAGCCTTGCTGTATCCGGTGTCGGTCAGGAACAGGCGCATTTTCTCACCCTTCCAGCCAACAGGCGAGTCATGGGTACGAACATCAAAGACGATCATGTGTCTGGTCGCCGGGTCGAAACGCTCCAAAGCCATAATGTCATGGCCGGATAACTTCTGCGCCCCGGATCGTTGCCTGGCTTCTGCCAGCATTTCCCCGATGGTGCGGGCTTTCTCCGGCAGACGGTATTCGGCCTGCACCTTGCGGATTAAATCCATGCACTCCTGATCCGACAGTGGGCGGAGCTTGTCCAGAAGGCTTTCCGCCGTTTCTTTCGTTGCCGGGTTCGGCGCGTAGCGCCATGTCATGTAAATCTCATTCAGGGCGGCGTTCTGATTGGTACTTTCAATCTGAAACACCATCCTCATTTCTGCTTCTGTCAGTTTCATTGCCAGCCTCCTTCAAAATGGGTATAAAAAAACGCCATAGGTTTTTTGAGCCTACGGCGTTTCTTGCAATATTCACAATTCCAAACTTTCCAGCCACTCGTCAAAAGATCTCTTGGAGACGCGGATCGCATTTCCTATGCGGACGATCCTGAACTCCTCCTGCTTGACGAGCTGATATGCGGTTGTGCGACCGATGTTGAGCATGGCCGCAATTTGTTCCACGGTGTATGTGCGCGGTTCCGGCAGTGACTTTTTCTCTTTCTTGTCCATAGTAACCTCCATGTATTTGCCTTGTCATTTTGACTAAGGAAGTGAAGAATGGCAGTAGCAATCGGCTTTGGCTGGGTGTTCTCTTGCTAAGAATTTGCTAATAGGACCACCCAACGGACACATAAAACTGCGTCAGAATAGGTGTTTTGCACCATAAAGTTCGTTTACTACAAGTCATTCTGCGTAAGGG
>CAKXAF010000412.1 GCA_934869045.1 uncultured Nitrososphaerota archaeon
GAAGAGTACTGTGAAAAATGGTTGCTGATGCGGTCTGGAACGGTAAGAACTAATACGTTGGAAGGATACGCACGGATGGTGAATCGGTACATCGTGGGTCCGATTGGACAGATGTATATGGACGAGGTGACCACAGATGACCTGCGGCTGCTGATGGTTCCGTTATCAAAAGGTTCTTCCGGAATGTATGGTCAGCTCAATATGCTGATTAAGAACATTTTTAATTCAGCAGAAGAGAGCAAGGTGATTAAAGAGAATCCATCCAAAACGATTTGCGCAAGAGGCGGAAAGCCAGCGAAACGGCGCGAGGCTTTGACGGATGAACAGACTGCCATTTTGCTGGATAGCATTCGTGAGCTTCCACCGTATGTCTTCGTGATGATCGGTTTGTACGCGGGATTGCGTAGAGAAGAGATCCTTGGATTAAAATGGGACTGCGTATTCCTGGATGAAAAAACGCCGTACATTTCGGTAAGGCGTGCATGGCATGTGGAAGGCGGTGAGCCGGTAGTCAACACGCTATTGAAGACACCGGCAGCAAAACGAGATGTTCCGATTCCAAAATGCCTGGTAACCTGTCTCAAGGAAGAAAGGAAAAAATCAGAATCGGAATATGTGATCTCGAATTCGAAGGGAACTGTTTTGACGGAAACACAGTTTGTGAGAGTCTGGAAGTACATAACAGTCCGTTCTACTGCAGAACGCTGTTATTACACTTATGTAAATGGACAGTCCATCAAGCATAGAATAAAGCCAAGGCTTGGTGAGCATCAGCCGAATAATCCCAAACTGGTGTATACGATGGACTTCAAGGTGACTCCGCACATGCTGCGGCACACCTACATCACCAATCTGATTTACAAAGGTGTTGATCCTAAGACGGTGCAGTATCTGGCAGGCCATGAGAACAGCAAAACGACTATGGATATCTATGCGAAAGTCAAGTATAATAAACCTGAGGAATTAAGCAGCGTTGTGAATGCTGCATTCGGGCTGCGTTAAACGGCACCAAAAATTTCGCGATTTCGTGGGTTTACCTATGGGTTTACTGAGAG
>CAKXAF010000413.1:0-384 GCA_934869045.1 uncultured Nitrososphaerota archaeon
GGATGTGCCTGTGCATGGCTGGTTGTTATGGTAGCATATTATAAACGCAGGAATATTCTGAAGAATGAAATGTGGCAGCTTTTGCTCATATCAGTAATTGCGATCCTATGGGACCGGTTTACCGGATGGAAGGGCTGGTCTGTGGATTTTGTGATTCCTTTCGGGATATTGGCAGTGCAGTTTTCTGTTCCTGTGATTGCAAAAATAAACCGTCTGGAAAGGGAAGAATATCTGTTTTATCTTGTACAGGCCGGAATTGCAGGACTGATTCCGATGATATTGGTTTGGACTGGAATCGTGCAGTTTGCCGTACCTTCAGTAATCTGTGCCGGAATCAGTTTTCTGACATTGGCTGCACTGTTTATCTTCTGCAAGAAGGATACG
>CAKXAF010000413.1:394-707 GCA_934869045.1 uncultured Nitrososphaerota archaeon
AACTGAGGATGTAGAAATATGGTCTTGACACACATGGGATAAAAGATTATACTTTATCCATGTAAAGAAAGGGGAGCTTGTGAGTGCAGGCTGAGAGGAAGTCATTAACTTCGACCCATATACCTGATTTGGATAATGCCAACGTAGGAACCTATAAGATATGATTTTAAAGGGAGATGACTGGCATCTCCTTTTTATTTATCTCATGCATTTGAAGAAATTCAGCTGTCCGGTAATCAATCTGTAATAAGTGAGAGAAAACCGGGGCTTACAGGGAAATTTACATTATAACAGATGAATATGGGGAAAGATG
>CAKXAF010000413.1:717-1036 GCA_934869045.1 uncultured Nitrososphaerota archaeon
TTTTGTGGACTCTTTTTTATGTTGTAGAGGCCGGACCTTCTTTTCCCGGAAAGGAGAAAGTATGCTTATTACTGTTAATGGAAAAACAAAAGAATTGCAGAATACTCTTACAATAGGGCAATATCTGGAGGAAAACAGCTATGTGCCCAGCCAGATCGCAGTAGAATTAAATGAAAGAATTCTGTCAAAAGCCGAGTACAGCACTACTGTTTTACATGAAAATGACATACTGGAAATAGTCAGCTTCATGGGAGGTGGAAGATAAACAGGAATATCCTGATATCACATTATAATATACGAAAGAAGGACTTAAATTATG
>CAKXAF010000414.1 GCA_934869045.1 uncultured Nitrososphaerota archaeon
GTCCCAAGTGGTGCATGGGGCGATTGCAGATAACAAATATCTGCTGCTCCAAAGTGGTATGCGCCTGGAAGTGGAGGAAATGCAGGACACGGTTTATTCAGATGAAAAGTGGGTGCGCTTTATTCTGAACCAACTGATTGCCAATGCGGTCAAGTATCGTATTGAGCAGCCGATCCTCCGCATTTCTACCCATAAACGGCAGGATCAGGTTGTCCTTGTCGTGGAGGATAATGGAATCGGAATTGCTGCGTCCGATCTGCCTCGTATTTTTGAAAAGGGCTTTACCGGTCAGAATGGTCGTCTGATTCAGCAATCCACAGGCATTGGTCTGTACCTATGCAAACGGCTTTGTGAAAAGCTGGGCATTGGCATTATGGCGGAGTCATCGGAACATGGCACAGCCATTTCACTTTCTTTTCATATTAACTGTTTGATTCATGAAGTGCAGAGCTGAAAACTGTTCTGCACTTCTTACATTTTTGTTAGAACTTTGTAAGAAAACTTGATACAAACGAAGCCGCTCTTATTTTACAATAGAGATCAGAGGTGATAACAATGAAAGAAATTTTGAAACTGGATCATATCCAAAAATATTACGGAAATGGCGGGAATGTTACAAAAGCAATTCAGGACATCAGCTTTTCCGTTCAAGAGGGAGAATTTGTCGGAATCATGGGAGCATCCGGCTCCGGCAAGACCACCCTGCTCAACTGTATTTCCACAATTGATACCGTCAGTGCGGGACATATCTATCTGGATGGGACCGATGTGACGGAAATCAATGAAAAACAGATTGCCCGGTTTCGCCGGGAAAATCTTGGATTTGTGTTCCAGGATTTTAACCTGCTGGACACGCTGACCATTTCGGAAAACATCGCCCTGGCGCTGACCATCAACAAGGTTCCCGCAGGGGAGGTT
>CAKXAF010000415.1:0-357 GCA_934869045.1 uncultured Nitrososphaerota archaeon
GAAAAGGCGGGCATCGATCCCAAGGACATCTATGTGGTGTCCATTATGCCCTGCACCGCCAAGAAGTACGAGTGCAAGCGGGAGGAGCAGCGCATGGCCAACGGCTGTATGCCGGTGGACGCCTCCCTCACCACCCGTGAGCTGGCCCGGATGATCACCCAGGCCGGCATGATGTTCGACCACCTGCCCGACGGGGAGTTCGACCCCATGCTGGGCGTGTCCACCGGCGCGTCGGTCATCTTCGGCGCCACTGGCGGCGTGATGGAGGCCGCTCTGCGCACCGTGGTGGCCAAGGTCACCGGCAATGAGATGGGCCCCCTGGAGTTTACGGAAGTCCGGGGCACCCAGGGCATCAAG
>CAKXAF010000415.1:367-654 GCA_934869045.1 uncultured Nitrososphaerota archaeon
GCTACGACCTGCCCGGCAAGACCGTCCGGGTGTGCGTAGCCTCCGGCCTAGCCAACGCCAAGATCGTGCTGGACGGGGTCCGCTCTGGCCAGATGCAGTATGACTTTATCGAGTTCATGGCCTGCCCCGGCGGTTGCGTCAACGGCGGCGGCCAGCCCCTGCACCCGGCTACGGTACGCTCCTTCACCGACCTGCGCACCCTCCGGGCCAAGGCTCTTTATAAGCAGGACCAGGGTATGGAGTTCCGCAAGAGCCACGAAAATCCTGTGGTCAAGGAGGTCTATGAT
>CAKXAF010000415.1:664-917 GCA_934869045.1 uncultured Nitrososphaerota archaeon
CTTCCTGGGTGAGCCCGGCGGCCACTTGGCCCACGAGCTGCTCCACTGCACCTATGTGCCCCAGAAACGCTACCGTACGGACGATTGAGTTTCTTTCCTATATTCAGGGTCCCGGCAGTTGCCGGGACCCTGAATTTTTCTTCTCCTCAGGTGCGCACCTTCTTTTCATGTGGAAAAACTCCCTTTGCAGGATGGAGGTCAGCCCGGCTTCTTTCCATACCGGCTCCCGACAGCCCCCCGATATTCTGTTGAC
>CAKXAF010000416.1 GCA_934869045.1 uncultured Nitrososphaerota archaeon
TATCTGCAAGGATTATCCGCAGGGCAAGGAGACCGTCCGCATTCTGAAAAACATCAACCTGCAGGTCGAGGAGGGCGACTATCTCGCCATCATGGGCCCGTCCGGCTCCGGCAAGACGACGCTCATGAATCTCATCGGCTGCCTTGACGTACCGACGAGCGGCGAATACCTGCTGACGGGCGAGAATGTCACCAAGGCCAACGAAAACCAGCTGGCGGAGATCCGCAACCGCCTGCTCGGCTTTGTGTTCCAGAGCTTCTATCTGCTGCCGAAGCTCTCGGCCGTGGACAATGTCGCCCTGCCGCTGCTGTATGCCGGTGTGAACAAGAAGGAACGCCGCGAGCGCGCCATTGAGGCCCTGCAGATGATGGGCCTCGGCCAGCGGCTGAATTTCCGCCCGAACCAGCTCTCCGGCGGCCAGTGCCAGCGCGTTGCCATTGCGCGCGCCATCGTGGGCCGTCCGAAGCTGCTGCTGGCGGACGAGCCGACCGGTGCGCTGGATTCTGCGGCGGGCAACCAGATCATGGATATTTTCGATGCGCTGAACGACACCGGCTCTACGATCATCATGATCACGCATGAGCAGGAGATCGCCGAGCGCGCAAAGCGGATCAATTATATCCGCGACGGCATCCTGTCAGACGGCAGAAGGGACGGTGAGAGCCTTGCATAAGAAAAAGAGTGTCAAAGCGATCGTGATCTCGGGCATCAGCCTGCTGCTCGTAGCGGCGATCGTCGTGGGCGTGCTGTGGTACCTTGGACACCGCAGCGAGCCTGTCAAGGTCGCGCCCGTGTCCATGTTTATGGGCTGGCTCTCGAACGAGAGCACGCAGTCCGGCAACGTGACGGCAGATAACCTGCAGAAGATCTATGCCTCCGATACGCAGACCGTCACGGCCCTGCTCGTGCAGGAG
>CAKXAF010000417.1 GCA_934869045.1 uncultured Nitrososphaerota archaeon
GATGAGCTTGTCCTCCTCCGGGGTGAGGGCGTAGGGGTCCTTGGGGTCCACGGTGGGGAAGTCCAGGTCCTCCATGGGGTAGTCGGCCTCCCCGATGCGCACGGTGCCCTTCTCATAGTCGATCTTGTCCAGCAGCAGCCGGTCGGCCATGTCGTACTCCGGGTGGCGGAGCAGCTTCTGTCCCTCCAGCTTGAACAGGATGATGGTGATGGCCTTGTGCATCCGGGCGGCCAGCAGCTTGTCCTTCTCGCTGTACCGGGCCTCGTCGCCGTTGGAGAGCTTGACGGCGAACTGCTTGACGTCGCAGTCCTTATAGACCTCGTTGGCAAACACCGACAGGGGCCGCAGGGAGATGCCGTAGCCCATCTCGATGACCTCCAGGTTGTTGTACCGCAGGGAGTTGGCCAGCACTGTGGCTACCAGCGTCCGGGAGCCGGAGGCCGCCCCCATCCAAAGAATATCGTGGTTGCCCCACTGGATGTCCACGCTGTGGTAGTCCATCAGGGAATCCAAGATGATGTCCGCCCCAGGCCCCCGGTCGAAGATGTCCCCCACCAGGTGGAGGTGATCCACCGCCAGGCGCTTGATGAGCTCGCACAGCTGCACCAGGAAATTGGGCGCCCGGTCCAGGTCGATGATGGTGTTGATGATGTTCTCGTAGTAGTCCCGCTTGTCGTTGTCTTCGTAGTGGGTGTGCAGCATCTCATCGATGATGTAGGCGTACTCCCTGGGCATGGCCTTGCGCACCTTGGAGCGGGTGTACTTGGAGCTGACCAGGCGGCAGATCTCAATGAGCCGGTGGAAGGTGATGCGGTACCACTCCCGCATGTCGGGGGTCTCCCGCTGGATCTCCTCCAGCTTCTCCTTGGGGTAATAGATCAGGGT
>CAKXAF010000418.1 GCA_934869045.1 uncultured Nitrososphaerota archaeon
GGGCTGCGCCCGCAAAGCCGCTGCCGAACTCCACACCCTTCACGGCGGGGATGGCAAACAGCGCCTGCGCCAGCCGGTTTTCCAGCCCACCGAACATCGGCGCGCCGACTCCGGCGGGCAGGCCCGTCACGGCACACTCCACCACGCCGCCGACGGAGTCCCCCGCCGCTGCCGCCGCCGCGATCTCCGCGCGCATGGCCGCGCCTGCCGCGGTATCCAGCACCGGAAAGCCGCTGCCCGGCCGCTCCGGCGCAAGGGGATCGAACGCGCGGTCCGGGATGCTCCCGATCTGCGCGATATGGGCGAAAATCTCCACGCCCTGCGCCGCCAGCAGCTGCAGGCACAGGCCGCCCGCCACGCACAGGGGCGCGGTAAGCCGCCCGGAGAAATGCCCGCCGCCCGAGGCGGCCTGCGCACCGTGATATTTTACGGCGGCGGGGTAGTCCGCGTGCGACGGACGGGGCGTATCCTCCAGCCCGGCATAGTCCGCCGGGTGGGCGTCGCCGTTGGGCAGCACGGCCGTCAGCGGCGCGCCGCAGGTCAGGCCGTCCGCAAGGCCGCTCAGGAATTCCGGGCGGTCCGCCTCGCGACGGGCGCTTGTCAGGGCGCTGCGCCCCGGCGCGCGCCGGTCCAGAAAGGTCTGCAGGGCCGTAAGATCGGGCCGGAAGCCCGCGGGGAAGCCGTCGAGGCACATGCCCACGGCCGGGCCGTGCGATTCGCCAAAAAGCTGTAATTTCAGCACCGTTCCGAAGCTGCTGCTCATCTGCTCTCCTCCGTTCCGCTCCGCAGTCCGGCAAGCGTCTGCCAGAAATGCGGGTCCGATTTTTCCACACATTCCGCCCCGCGCAGCCGCACATCGCAGCGTGCCGAGG
>CAKXAF010000419.1 GCA_934869045.1 uncultured Nitrososphaerota archaeon
GAATTACTGGTACAGTGGCTTCTGGAGACCGGAGAGCAGTGGCTTGGAAAAACGCCGGCAGAAGAAGAAATCCGCAGATGTCATAAGACATCCATCCGTATTGCCATGAAAGAGACGGATCAGGCAACTTATCAGGCAATGGAATCTCTGATCCACAACTTAAATACCATGAATTCCAGAGCAGGCGCCCAGGTGCCGTTCAGTTCCATTAACTACGGAACCTGTACTTCTCCGGAAGCAAGAATGGCCATGAAGAATCTTCTGAAGGTGACCGATATCGGACTTGGAAATGGTGAGACTGCTATTTTTCCGGTACAGATTTTCAAAGTAAAAGAAGGAATCAACTATAATCCGGGTGATCCGAATTATGATCTGTTCCGTCTGGCAATTAAAGTATCCGCAAAGCGACTGTTCCCGAACTTCAGTTTTATTGATGCACCGTTTAATCTGCCTTACTACAAAGAGGGCGATTATAACACCGAGATTGCCTACATGGGATGCCGTACCAGAGTTATGGGAAATCATTATGATCCCACTAAGGAAGTGACCTGCGGAAGAGGAAACTTAAGTTTTACATCCATTAACCTGCCGCGGCTGGGAATCCTCGCAAAGGGAAATATGGACAAGTTCTACAAGCTGCTGGATAAGCGTCTGGCACTCTGTTGCAGACAGCTGCTGCACCGCTTCGGTATCCAGAGTAAGAAGACCGTAAAGAATTATCCGTTCCTTATGGGACAGGGCATCTG
>CAKXAF010000420.1 GCA_934869045.1 uncultured Nitrososphaerota archaeon
AACTGGTACGCTGCGGTGCGGAAGTATTTATCCGTGTCGGAACATGCGGTGGCATCCAGACAGATGTCAAAAGCGGGGATCTGGTGATCGCCACGGGAGCGATCCGCATGGAAGGAACGAGCCGGGAGTATGCACCGATTGAATTTCCGGCGGTAGCCGATTATCATATCGTGCAGAAACTGGAAATGGCAGCGAAAGCAAACGGTTATCCCTGCCATATCGGTGTCGTTCAGTGCAAGGATTCCTTTTACGGTCAGCATGAGCCGGAAAAAATGCCGGTAAGTTATGAACTGACACAGAAATGGGAGGCATGGAAACGGCTGGGATGCCTGGCTTCCGAGATGGAATCGGCAGCATTGTTCGTGGTGGCGAGTTATCTGCATGTATGAATGGGTTCTGTTTTCCTTGTGGTTGATAATCAGGTGAGGTAAAAACTGCAGCTGGAAAATCCGGTGGCAAATGACACTCAGGCAGCGATCAAAACGGCAGTGGATGCGATTCGATGCATGATAAAAGATACAAAGGCATAAAAGACAGATGTATAGCAGAATAAATAACGATGAAAGTAGTGTGGGCGGACTGATCCTGGCAGCAGGATTGTCCACCCGCATGGGACAGTCCAAACCCCTGACAAAGTTTCTGGATAAAAAATTGATTGACCAGACAATAAAAACGATGCAGGAAGCCGGGATAGATAATATACAGATTGTAACAGGGTTCGAACATGAACGGGTTGAAGC
>CAKXAF010000421.1 GCA_934869045.1 uncultured Nitrososphaerota archaeon
GGGATACTCAGCAACATATGAATGTGGTCTGGGCAAGCTTGTGCTTCTATGATTTCTATGCCCTTTTGTTCGCACAACTTTCTTAGAATTTGCCCAATATCTTTTTTGATTTGCCTGTATATTGCCATCCGACGGCACTTTGGCGCAAAAACTACATGATATTGGCATCTCCATGTTGTGTGTTGAAGCGTTTCAATATCCTTCTCTTTCATGCAAAAAGACCTCCTGGTTCTTTATTGTTGCAGTTGACCCACCGCAACTTTATTCTACCAGAAGGTCTTTTTTCACTATATAATTTCTTTACACTCCCCGGCAGAGCCGGGGGGTTGTCTTTATGCTTAAGCAAGTCAATACAAAAAACACCTCCGCAAGCGAAGGTGTTTTTATTAAATCAGCCTTTAACCGCGCCGATCGTAATACCTTTTACAAAATACTTCTGAAAGAAGGGATAGACTACTAAAACCGGAATCACGCCGACAACGGCGATCGCCATCTTTATTCCTGTGCTTGGCATAGTAGCAGCGATCTCCGCCGCAGCCGCAGCGTCCATGCCGCTCTTCAGCGCCTGTACGTCCCGCAGCATATCATTCAGCAAAACCTGTATACTATAAAGGCTCTTATTTTGCTGAAGATAATAGAGGCCATTTTTCCAGTCATTCCAATAGGACAGGCCAATCAAAAGCGTCATGGTGGCAATCATCGGAACACTCATCGGG
>CAKXAF010000422.1 GCA_934869045.1 uncultured Nitrososphaerota archaeon
TCAGAAAGCCTTCGAGCGCATCCGAGACGAGCTGAAGCTGAACCCCAATCACCGCCCGCACGACGGCCGTACCCACTTTGTCACCATGGCCAAACGTTACGGCGTGGACGAGTACGCCATCAAGTACATGGTGGGCCACAAGATTTCCGACATAACGGAAAAAGTCTACACCCGCCGGGAGTTTGCCTGGCTCCGGGAGGAGATTGAGAAAATAAAATAGTGAGAGTAAGACTTGCGAAAACACAAAACCGCCCTTGACTGTCCATAGCAGTTTAGGGCGGTTCTTTTCTGGCTTAATATTCCTCCTGTTTCACAGGAGGCTTTGTGCTTTGCTGGCATAGGTCACGCCGCCTTCGGCGGGCGTTCCTGGAGGCGACAGCCGATGGTGAAGTCAGAGTACGACCTGCTGTAACCGTTCACGTAGAAAGGCCCGTGACTCTGGCTGCGGCTATAGTAACCGCCATGCCGCAGGCACGGGCTACCACCGCCGAAATCCCAGTAATCCGGGACACAAGTTGTAGTACTGCCAGAGGATTCGGAGGGGTAAAAATTGTTGTGTACGAATGATTTGAACAGGCACACAAAATGTAGGAATATCGATGTACGAATAATACATAAATAATATATGAGTTATCTACATTCCTACGCTTTTATCCACTTCTATCTAGCTCTAAAACCGTTGGAATAGTAGCAATTAGAGGTACTT
>CAKXAF010000423.1 GCA_934869045.1 uncultured Nitrososphaerota archaeon
GTCCCAGCGCCCACATCATTTTCGTTACAATGGCTTCCGTGGTCATATCCCGGCCCGGAATAACGCCGCAGTCCAGAAGCTCGCGGCCCACCTCATAGAGGGACAGATCGCTCTTCTCATAGAGGCACTGGCTGCACGCCACCACCGACACCCCGTGGGCAGTGAGCTCGCCAAGCCGGTCCAGCAGGTTCCGGCGGAGAAAGTGCATCCCGCCGGCGCCGAAGGTCTCCAGGACGATGCCCCGGTAGTGCATGTCCATCAGCATGGAGAAGACCGCCGGGTTGGTGCCGGGGATCAGCTTGAGCAGAAAGACGTCGGGGCACAGCCGATCCAGCAGCCGGGTGGGGCGGCTGGGGTCGCCGGGGCGGATGGCGCTCTCGTTGCGGTGGATGCCGTTGGCGAAAACTTCCCCCAGATAGGGGGCATTGACGCTCTCGAAAGCCTCAAAGCCCATGGTGCGCACCTTCACTGCCCGGCAGCCCCGGATCAGCTTGTGGTCAAAGGCAATGGAGACGCCGGGGATGCGGCAGTCCACGGCGGAAAAGGCGGTATATAGGTTGTTGCGGGCGTCGGTGAGCAGGTTGTCGATGGGCATCTGGGAGCCGGTGAGGACTACGGGTTTGGTGAGATTCTGGAGCATGTAGCTCAGCACCGAGGCGGTGTAAGCCATGGTATCAGT
>CAKXAF010000424.1 GCA_934869045.1 uncultured Nitrososphaerota archaeon
GCATGGGATTAAGCCGAATGTACAGTTTTCGACAATGGATATTCAGGCAACATATGCGATGGCGGCAGCGGGAATGGGTGTGAGCATTAAAATCGTTCTATCATCTGGAAGTATGATATACTGATAACAAGACCTGCAAAAAAGATGGAGGTGGACTACATGGATGTTGCAACGATGGTAGCGATTAATAACCTGAATATGGTTACAGTGATGGCAGTACAGGCGGCAAATAATGTAATCACGATCGTAAATGGAGAAAGGATGGAAGAAGATATGGATGGTTCAATGTTAGATCAGTATATGGGAAAAGATTGTACGGTAAGTCTGTTCAATGAAGTAGGAGCAATCAAAGGAAAACTCATGGACGCAGATATACAGTGGGTAAAGGTTGATACAAAGAAAGGGACACAGCTTATCAACAGAAATATGGTTGACATTTCGTGTATGAGTTCTTATACTTAAATATGTAGATAAAACATGGGGAGCTTGTGTACCAGGCTGAGAGGAAGTTAAGAACTTCGACCCATATACCTGATTTGGATAATGCCAACGTAGGAATGTATAACGTAGATTTTAGGAGAGATGCATTTAGTTGGTAGCTCTCTTTTTTGTTACTATGTGACGGAAATCAGGAACAATTGAATATCGGATAAGTTGAGAGTGAACGAGAG
>CAKXAF010000425.1 GCA_934869045.1 uncultured Nitrososphaerota archaeon
GCGCAGGTCGATACACTGTGGGACGAGGTCAAACGGTTTGAGAATCCGCATCGGTATTATGTGGATCTTTCTGAGGCCTGCTGGAACAGCAAGCATATGCTGCTTTCACAGAAACAGTACTGATATGCGGCCGCGCCAGGCAGTTTCTGGCGCGGCTTTTTCCGGTTCTTTTCGAAAAAGCGACAGAATCCCTTGAAAACAGGTGCAATTTATACTATAATAAGACAAGGCGTGAATTTTTACGTCCGATCTCATGGAAAGGAAATCATCCGGTTATGATTTCATACGTTTCCCATTCTCCTGCCGAAACAGAATGGTTTGCGGCGGAATTGGCTTCCCGGCTGAAAAGCGGGGATGTTCTGGCCTTCCGGGGAGGGCTCGGCGCTGGCAAGACCACCTTTGTCCGAGGGCTTGCCCGCGGCCTTGGTTCGGATGCGGAGGTTTCCAGCCCGACTTTTGCGCTGGTTCATGAGTATGCCTCCTCACCGCCGCTTTACCATTTTGATATGTACCGGATCCATACGTTTGATGATCTGTATTCCACCGGCTTTTTTGATTATCTGGACGCCGGTGGGATTCTTGCGGTCGAATGGAGCGAAAATGTCCTGGATGCACTTCCGCCGGAGACAATTGCAGTGACAATCGATCCGATTGGGGAGGAGTCCCGCAG
>CAKXAF010000426.1 GCA_934869045.1 uncultured Nitrososphaerota archaeon
GGATTCAAATTGGCATCCAGAAAGTACCATTCCAGCAAAATCTGCCGAACGGAACCGGCAGTGTCGGAAGACGACTCCCTTTATTTCATTTTCTGAAAACTCTGCCTCAGTGAAGTCCGTTTCCTCGTATTGCTTGCAGGTCAGCATAGCGAATCTCCCTGTTCATGTTGGAGCCTTTGGCAGTTTGGACAGACGCCAAAAACCTCAAAAGAATGTCCGGTGACCTGAAATCTGTGCTTCCGACCAATGGACTCCAAAAAATCCTCCGCAGGGCATTCGTCCAGCAGGATTGTCCGTTTGCACCGAATACAGGTCAACTGATGGCGGTGACCTGTATGGGCGAGATTAAAGCATTGGCTGGCATTGTCTGGGAGCTCCGCACGTTCCAGCACCTGATGCTCCACGAGCGCTGAAAGCGTCCGGTAAACCGTGGAGAGGCCGAAGTCCTCGCCGTTTTCCCGCAGCCGGAGAAAAATGTCATCTGCCGTCAAACGGGCATCTGTGTGGAGAAATATTGCCAGGATGCTTTCCCGCTGGCGTGTAATTTTCATGCCCGCTTGTTTTAATATGGAAAGGATTTCTTCCTTGATTTCCATAAATATCCTCCTCAGCACACGAAAAGTTGGATCAGCGTTCCTGCAGCCACTGCGCAAATA
>CAKXAF010000427.1 GCA_934869045.1 uncultured Nitrososphaerota archaeon
TATTTGACCACCTCCGCCATGCCCTCCATGAACACAGGCAGCGGCAGGGTGTCCAGCACCTCCGGATCCATGAGCACCAGCCTGGGCTGCCAGAAGGCCCCCGCCAGATTCTTTCCGTGCTCCAGATCCACGGCCACCTTGCCCCCCACGGAGGAGTCCACCTGGGCCAGCAGGGTGGTGGGGATCTGGATGAAGTCCACGCCCCGCAGGATGGTGGCGGCGGCGAACCCCGCCAGATCTCCCACCACGCCGCCGCCCAGGGCCGCCACCGCGTCGGTACGGGTCAGCCCGGCGTCCATCATGGCCTCCCACAGCTCGGCCAGACGGGCGGGGCATTTGGAGCCCTCCCCGGCGGGGACGGTGTGGGCGGTCACCCGGAACCCGGCCCCCTCCAGGCTGGCGCGCACCCGCTCCAGGTACAGGGGGGCCACATGGCTGTCTGTCACCACAAAAATCCGGGAGGCCCCGGGCAGGACGGCCCGAAGCTCCTCCCCCGCCCGGGTGAGCAGCCCCCACCCAATCTGTATGTTATAGTCCCGCCCCGGATGGGCGACGGTCAGCGTTTTCATGGTACGGCCTCCTCTGTTCAAAATCGACGGTATCCGTCGGGCGGGTGTGGGCACCCGCCCCTACGTGACAGCTCCGCAG
>CAKXAF010000428.1 GCA_934869045.1 uncultured Nitrososphaerota archaeon
CTCCCGGGTGGTGAGGGACACGTCCACCGGCATGCAGCCGTTGGGCAGCCGCTGCTCCTCCCGCAGTACCTCGTACTTCTTGGCGGTGCAGGGCATGATGGACACCACGAAGATGTCCTGGGGATCGATGCCCGCCTGCTCGGCGTAGTAGGTCTTGACCAGGGAGCCGAACATCTGCTGGGGGGACTTGCAGGAGGACAGGTTGGGCACGAACTCGGGGTAGTGCTGCTCACAGAACCGGATCCAGCCGGGGGAGCAGGAGGTGATGAGGGGCAGGGTGCCCCCCTCGGTGAGGCGGTGGATGAACTCGGTACCCTCCTCGATGATGGTGAAGTCGGCGGCGGTGTCCACGTCAAACACCTTGTCAAAGCCCAGGCGGCGCAGGGCCACGTGCTTGGTGGGGTCGTGCAGGGCGGCCAGCACCTCGGCGGTGGAGTCCTTCTCCGCCAGGGCGCCGGTGGGGCAGGACACGATGCACTGCCCGCAGGAGACACAGTCCACCTCGCTCAGATCCCGGTCGAAGGCGCAGCCGATGTGGGTGTGGAAGCCCCGGTCGTTGGGGCCGATGACGCCCACCTCCTGCAGCTTGCGGCAGGTGGCCACGCACCGGCGGCACAGGATGCACTTGGAG
>CAKXAF010000429.1 GCA_934869045.1 uncultured Nitrososphaerota archaeon
AGCTTGACCTTGCTTCAATGGGCGAGAAGAAAACGGCGCTGTTTGCGCTGATACCGGATAATGATTCGAGCTTTAATTTCCTCGTCAGTATCCTTTATACACAGCTTTTCCAGCAGCTTTTTTACTCCGCCGACCATATCCACGGCGGCAGCCTGCCGATACCCGTCCATTTTTTGATGGACGAATTTGCGAATGTTTCGCTGCCCGACGATTTTGACAAGATACTATCTGTTATGCGTTCAAGAGGCGTGTCGGTATCTATTATCCTGCAAAATCTGGCACAGCTCAAAGCCCTTTTTGAAAAGCAATGGGAATCCATCGTAGGCAACTGCGATGAATTTCTCTATCTCGGCGGCAATGAGCAGAGTACGCACAAGTATGTGTCCGAGCTTTTAGGCAAGGAAACGATTGATACGAACACCTACGGGAAAAGCGAGGGACGAAGCGGAAGCTACTCGACAAACTATCAAATTTCAGGGCGTGAGCTGCTCACTCCTGATGAAGTGAGAATGCTCGATAACAGGTACTCTATTTTGTTTATCCGTGGCGAGCTTCCGGTAATGGATTTGAAGTACGACATTTTGAAGCACCCGAATGTGGCGTATAC
>CAKXAF010000430.1:0-302 GCA_934869045.1 uncultured Nitrososphaerota archaeon
TCCATGGATCGTGCGGCCTTGCTGGCCAACGCGCCGGCTCCGGATGACGAGACGTTTCTCACGCCCAAGAGCGTGGAGTGAGGGGGTGCAAGCATGGAATTGAGACAACTTACCGCTCTGGAGCTGGGGGCGGCCATTAAGCGGGGTATGGTGTCCATCCCGGAGGCCGCCCAGGCGGCGCTGGATGCCATCCAGGCGCGGGATGGGGCACTCAACAGCTATGTCACCGTGACTGGGGAGCGGGTCATGGAACGGGCCATGGCCCTGCAAAAAGGCGTAAAGGATGCTCAGAGTCCCCTGTA
>CAKXAF010000430.1:335-601 GCA_934869045.1 uncultured Nitrososphaerota archaeon
TCTGCACCAAGGGGGTCAAGACCTCCTGCGCCTCCAAAATTCTGGGAGACTTCCGCCCCCCCTATGATGCCACGGTGGTGGAGCGTCTGGCCGCTGCGGGAGCGCTGTCCCTGGGCAAGCTGAACATGGATGAGTTCGCCATGGGCTCCACCAGCGAGACCTCCTTCTATGGCCCCACCCGCAACCCATGGGACCTTACCCGGGTCCCCGGCGGATCCTCCGGCGGCGGGGCGGCGGCGGTAGCTGCTGGGCTGGGGTGGTACGCC
>CAKXAF010000431.1:0-353 GCA_934869045.1 uncultured Nitrososphaerota archaeon
GTGCTTCTCCGCGCCTTGGAGCGAAAACTCCATTGCGGAGGAGCTGGAAACCGGCTTCAGCCTCTGGCTCGTCGCGCGGCTGGACGGTGCATTTGCGGGCTATGTCGGCGCGCAGCTCGTGCCGCCGGAGGCCGATATGATGAATCTGGCCGTCGTGCCGGAGCTGCGCCGCCGCGGTACGGCACAGGCGCTTCTGCAGGCTCTGCAGGAAAGGCTGGCTGCGCGCGGCATCGGCTCTCTGACGCTGGAGGTCCGTGCCTCCAATCTCCCGGCCCAGCGGCTCTATACCGCAGCGGGCTTTGCCTGCATCGGGCGCAGGCCCAATTACTATCTCGCGCCCCGAGAGGACGCGT
>CAKXAF010000431.1:363-599 GCA_934869045.1 uncultured Nitrososphaerota archaeon
AATCCTCCTGCGACGAGACCGCCGTTGCCATCGTGGAGGACGGAAGACGCATCCTGACGGACTGCATCGCCTCGCAGGTCGCGCTGCACCGCGAATACGGCGGCGTTGTGCCGGAGATCGCCTCGCGCAAGCATATTGAGGCCATCTACGGTCTTGCCGAGCAGGCGCTGGAGAACACCGGCCTGACGCGCGGCGAGCTGGACGCCGTCGCCGTGACCTATGCGCCCGGCCTTATC
>CAKXAF010000432.1 GCA_934869045.1 uncultured Nitrososphaerota archaeon
ACCTACGGATACAACACCACGGTAGGGGACAACTTCTTCCTGAACGTCGACTGCAAGCTGATGGACAGCGGGAAAATCACCATCGGCGACAACGTATTTATCGCCCCAAATGTATGTATTGTCACCGAAGAGCATGCCATGGATGTGGAGCAGAGGCTGGCAGGTTTGGAATATACCCATCCCGTTACCATCGGTGACAACGTCTGGATCTGTACCGGGGCCATCATCCTGCCGGGCGTCACCATCGGCGCAAACAGCGTTGTCACCAAGGACATTCCGCCAAGGAGCCTGGCGGTGGGCAATCCCTGCAGGGTCATCCGGACACTGTAACTTTCTGTTTTCTGGCCGCAACCGTCCGTTGCGGAACTTCCAGTGCCATTTGGTGGAACGCAACCGGGGTTTTGTGGTATCCTGAATCCGGAAAATGGAGGTGGTCATATGACCTTTGGAGAAAAGCTGCAAAAACTGCGCCGGACTGCCGGTATGTCCCAGGAACAGCTGGCCGAACAGCTGGAGGTTTCCCGCCAGGCGGTTTCCAAGTGGGAGCTTGGAGATTCCCTGCCCGATGCCGCCCGGATTCTGACAC
>CAKXAF010000433.1 GCA_934869045.1 uncultured Nitrososphaerota archaeon
CCATCAGGACGTACCACAACGGATACAAAAACAGCAGCGTCATAAAGGCGATCAGGGTATAGTTGATCGCATTAAAAACCCGATCTCCGAAGGATTTGCTTTGAATTGCCATCGGATCCACTCCTCCTTCCTGTTCTGGTCACCAGAGGCTGCTTTCGGTCAGCTTTCGCATCACCTTGTTCACAATAACCAGGCAGGTAATATTGATAAGGGAATTGAACATACCAACTGCTGCACCGTAGCTGTAATTCGCCTGCTGAAGCCCGTAACGGTAGACATAGCTGGAAATGACATCCGCTTTTTCATAAGTCATGGGGTTATAGAGCAGGATGATCTTTTCGAATCCGACACTGAGGACATTCCCCAGCCGCATGATCAGCTGAATGGAGATAATCGGGACAATTCCGGGAAGGGTCACATGCCAGATCCGTTGAAACCGTCCAGCCCCGTCCATATAAGCCGCGTCATAAAGGCTCGGATCAATGGAGGAAAGCGTCGCGAGATAGATAATGCTGCTCCAGCCAATCCCCTGCCAAATTCCGCTTCCAATAAAGATCGTGTAAAAGAGGT
>CAKXAF010000434.1 GCA_934869045.1 uncultured Nitrososphaerota archaeon
GTATGATCATGACGCGGATCAATTACGATATGCTGACTTACCTGCCCGGTGATATTGACACGGTAGTAGGTCAGGATATTCTGATGGATGAATTTGGAAAAGGAGCCTTTTCCTTCGTCATTATCGAGGGAATGGATCCCAAGGATGTCTCCTCCCTCCGGGAAGATATTTCCCATGTAGATCATGTGGACACCGTTCTTTGGTATGACGATTTCGCAGATGTTTCCGTTCCCATGGAAATACTTCCTTCCAAACTATATGACGCTTTCAATTCCGGTGACAGCACCATGCTAGCGATCTTCTTCGATACCTCCACCTCCTCCGACGATACTATGGAGGCGATCACAGCGATCCGCAGCATTGCCGGCAAGCAGTGTTTTGTCTCCGGTATGTCCGCCATGGTCACCGACCTGAAGGATCTGTGCGAAAAAGAGGAACCGATTTATGTAGGTATTGCCGTTGCACTGGCCTGCGTAGCCATGATGATCTTCATGGACAACTGGATCACACCGTTTGTTTTCCTGATGAGTATCGGTATGGCAATCCTCTTAAATATGGGTAC
>CAKXAF010000435.1:0-307 GCA_934869045.1 uncultured Nitrososphaerota archaeon
GCCCTGAACGCATAAAAATGATCCAGCCAGGGTTGGGAGTGATCCCACCTTGGCTGGATTTTTTACGATTTATATTCTCTTACTCCGCGCGGTACACGACCTCGCCGTTCACGAACGTCATCCACGCCTCGCCGCCGATCGTCGTAAGCGGGTCCGCCGTCCAGAGGACGAGGTCCGCATCCTTACCCGGCTCAAGACTGCCGACACGCGCGTCGATGCCGAGGCTGCGGGCCGGGTTGATGGTGATGGCGTGCCACGCCTCCTCCATCGGCAGACCGGCCGAAGCCGCCAGTCCGGCCGCCAGGGG
>CAKXAF010000435.1:317-559 GCA_934869045.1 uncultured Nitrososphaerota archaeon
GGAATGACCGGCGCATCCGTGATGATGCTGACCGTCAGGCCCGCGCGGTACAGCGTGCCCGCCGTTGTGAAGCTCTTGTTGCGCAGCTCGACCTTCGTCTTGCCGCCGAGCGACGGTCCGACGAAGGCCGGGACCTGCTCCTTTGCCAGCTCGTCGGCGATCAGCTCGCCGTCCGTGCAGTGGTCCAGCGTGAGCTTCAGGCAGAACTCGCGCGCGATGCGCACGGCCGTCAGGATATCATC
>CAKXAF010000436.1 GCA_934869045.1 uncultured Nitrososphaerota archaeon
GCGTAATCCCGCTCCAGGGCGGCCCGGTCGGCCCACACCCACCCCTCCGGCAGCTCCGGCGAGGCGGCCTCCACGATTTGGGCGGTCATGTGCCACTCGATATGGCTGAAGATATGCTTCCCCGCCGGGCCGTCGGATAACCCGGCCGCCTCCACCGGACAGGGGGCGGGGGAGAGCTCGTTGGGATACTCCCACAGGCCCGCCAGCAGGCCCCGCCCCGGCCGCCGCCGCAGGGCCACCTTCTTTTCCCAGAAAATCAGGAACACGGTCCGGGCCTCGATGCGCCGGGCCTTTTTTGCCGCCTTGACGGGCAGCTCCCCGGTGCGCTCCTCCCGCCGGGCGGTGCAGAAGTCCGCCGCCGGGCACCGGTCGCACAGGGGCGCGCCGTTGGGCAGGCACACCGTGGCCCCCAGCTCCATGAGGGCCTGGTTGAAGTCGCCGGGGGCGTCCACCGGAAGCACGGCCTGGAGGGCGGCGCGCATCCGGGCCTTGGTGTCCGGCCGGGCGATGTCGCCGCCGTCTCCGCTGATGCGGGCCACCACCCGCAGCACGTTGCCG
>CAKXAF010000437.1 GCA_934869045.1 uncultured Nitrososphaerota archaeon
CATAGTCGGTGATGGGGCCGACGTCCTTGAACACCTCCCGCAGGCCGGTGTCCAGGAACCACTGGTAGGAGTTCTTCTGAACCTCCAGCAGGTTGGGCATGCTCAGGATTTCCTCGTGACGGGCGTAGCTCTTGCGCAGGGTCTTGCCATAGTACACGTCCTTGGCCCGCTGTTCCACCTTCTGGCGAACTTCGTCCATGTTTACCTTGACCATTTCTAAAAATCAACTCGCTTTCTTCTTCACTAAACGGGTGGATTCCCTCATTTTCCGGTCCGTGCGCGGGGAAAACCGTCCTTTTCTTTGTTGAAACCGCACAACTGCAAGGAAAGGCCAGCTTTCCGCACGCCCGGACGCGTTGTTAGTTCTATTTCCATGCCTCTTGCCTTTTTTTACCCCGTATGCTACACTGCTTCTGCACTGTGGGGGAGTTTGCCAGTTTCTCACAAGGACATAAAAGCATTTTATTGTACCATGGGGAAGGCGCTGTGTCAAGCGCCTTCCTTTTATTTTCCCAAAATTTCCTTGGTATAAAACCTTATCTGGAGACCTATCCGGAC
>CAKXAF010000438.1 GCA_934869045.1 uncultured Nitrososphaerota archaeon
GTCCTCGGCAATGCGGTCCAGCAGATGGGTGGTGGCCAGGTTCCGCACCGCTGCGCCGCGCCAGCCGCGGTACCGCATCAGATAGTAATACAGCAGCACCAGAATCTTATTGGGATGCAGGAACTCCGCCTTATCGTCAATGACACCCAGGCGGTCCGCGTCGCCGTCGGTGGCGATGCCGATGTCGCAGCCGTGTTCTTCCACATAGTTCGTCAGGCCCGCCAGCGTCTTGAGGTTGGGCGCGGGCAGCCGGCCGCCGAACAGCGTGTCCCTCCGCTCATGGATGACCTCTACGTCGCACCGGGTGGTGAGCAAGATGGTCTGCAGCGCCGTCTTGGACACGCCGTACATGGGGTCCAGCACCACGTGCAGGCCGCGGGACCGGATGGCCTCTGCATCCACCATTTTGAGGATGCTGTCGATGTAGTCGTTCATCGGGTCGATGAGCTGGATACTGCCCGCAGCAAGCCCTTCTTCGTAGGGCACCGTCTCCACAGGCTCGCCTTCCAGCTCGCGGATATAGCCCTCAAAGGCGGCGGTAAGCGTTTCGTC
>CAKXAF010000439.1 GCA_934869045.1 uncultured Nitrososphaerota archaeon
AAGGAAGATGTTGCGCACAAGGTCTTCAAGGAACTCGCTCCGAAGTATGCCGACCGCAATGGCGGCTACACGAGAGTGACTCGCATCGGCGTTCGCCGCGGCGACGCTGCCGAGATGGCCATCATCGAGCTGGTGTAAAAGAATACCGGTCTACCGCTGCAGAATGCAAGACATCCTGCAGCGGTTTTTCTATGTCCGCGTTTCGGCGATTAACGCTACGTCGTTGTGCACAGTTTTTCACAAGACACATTGTATAAACTGCTGATTTTGGTGAAAACCTGAAAAAAATTGGTATTTCGAACATAAATTTTTGATAATTATGGTTGATTATTTTCATTCCATGGCGTATACTTAGGACAGCCGGGCACGCCCGAGCAATGACAGGAGGTACCACGATGTACAACCGTACTTATAATTTCTCCGCCGGTCCCGCGACCATGCCTGTTCCGGTGTTGGAAGAGATCCGCGACGAGCTGCTGAACTACCGCGGCGCCGGTATGGGCGTCATGGAGATGTCCCACCGCTCCAAGGTCTTCCAGACCATCATCGAC
>CAKXAF010000440.1:0-286 GCA_934869045.1 uncultured Nitrososphaerota archaeon
TTTTGAAGATGTATTCGCAAGGATTGTCTGAACGGCATTGATCTGGGTCTCATACTCCTCAAAACCGGTTTTAATCGGATCGATGGTAAAAGCAGAGACAAGATTTTTTCCAGCAGCAAGCGCAGAATTGGTAATGTTCTGTAAAGCGGTAATTGCCATTACTTCCAATGCGGAAAATCGCACTCGTACAGTCTCAACTGCATTACTCAGCGGTGACATATTTCCACTGCATTTATTTGCGGCATCGTTTACGGTTTCTAAGCCTTTTGCTGCCCCTTCGAGGTTA
>CAKXAF010000440.1:296-551 GCA_934869045.1 uncultured Nitrososphaerota archaeon
TGAATATTTTGCTCAAACTGTTTGTTATCAAACCGCATTTCGACGACACGTTCGTCAACGGTTGTACTCATAGCTTAGTAACCTCCTTCCATGCCGCATCTGCAATTTTGTCAAAAATAGGCTGGATAGCAGGATTGATGTAGTCTCGCCCCTGTACCCAGCCGCCGTTTCTTGTTGCGTGTCCGTACTGCAAAATGACTGCAATAGGGACTCCATTTTGAATATTTGTGTTATAAAAGCTGATTGACACGGAAC
>CAKXAF010000441.1 GCA_934869045.1 uncultured Nitrososphaerota archaeon
AGATATAGGGGATGGTGCGGGAGGAGCGGGGGTTGACCTCAATGACATAGATGTCGTCGTTATAGAGGATATACTGGGCGTTGATGAGGCCGATGACCCCCAGGTGCTTGGCCATGTTCCGGGTGTGCTGCAGGATCAGGTCCCGGTGCTTCTGCTCCAGGTGCAGGGGAGGATAGACGGCGATAGAGTCGCCGGAGTGGACGCCGGCCCGCTCCACATGCTCCATGATGCCGGGGATCAGGATGTCCTCGCCGTCGAACACGCCGTCCACTTCCAGCTCCCGGCCCATCAGATACTTGTCGATGAGGATGGGGTGCTCCTGCACGGTCAGGTTGATGATGCGCATGAACTCCTCGATGTTCCGGTCGGAGTAGGCGATCTCCATGCCCTGGCCGCCCAGCACGTAGGAGGGGCGGACCAGCACGGGATAGCCCACGTCGTGGGCGGCGGCCAGGGCCTGCTCGGTGGTGAACACCGTGCGGCCGGCGGCCCGGGGGATGCCGCACTGGTTCAAAATCTCGTCAAACCGCTCCCGATCCTCGGC
>CAKXAF010000442.1 GCA_934869045.1 uncultured Nitrososphaerota archaeon
GGACTGACCGGAAAAGAGACCGTTTGGGATCTCTACTGTGGTATCGGAACCATCTCTCTCTTCCTGGCGGGTAAAGCCAAAAAGGTGTGCGGCGTGGAGATCATCCCCCAGGCTATCGATGATGCCAGAGAGAATGCAAAGAGAAACCATATTGAAAATGCTGAGTTTTTCGTGGGCAAAGCAGAGGAAGTCCTGCCGGAATTCTACAAAAAGGCATCCACAGAAGCATCTTCCGATGAAATGCTCCATCCGGATGTCATTGTCGTGGATCCACCCCGAAAAGGCTGTGACGATGCCTGCTTAAACACCATGCTCCGCATGCAGCCCGAACGCATCGTATACGTCAGCTGCGACTCCGCCACCCTTGCCAGAGACCTGAAGATCCTCTGCGATGGTGGATATGAGATCCGGAAGGTACGGGGCGTGGACCAGTTTGGGATGACTGTGCACGTGGAGACGGTTGTCTTGCTTTCCAAGGGCGAGGTCGACTCGAAAAAGATTCGGGTTGAGTTCTCTTTGGAAGATATGGATATGTC
>CAKXAF010000443.1 GCA_934869045.1 uncultured Nitrososphaerota archaeon
ACCATGACCCGGGCGGAGCGGGACCAGCTGGCCACCCTCATCTATTACCCGGAGGAGAAGCTGAAGCTCATCACCGCCCAGGGGGACGACCTGAAGGAGTGGTACCGCATCACCCTCCACCGGCTCATCGAGGTGTGCCGCTGGGCCGCCTCGGTCTACACCCGGTCCAAGGTGAGAAAGGCCCTGCCCCGGGACTATGCCTATATCATCGACGAGCTGCTCCACGTCAACTATGACGAGGCGGACAAGCGGGACTATTACGAGAACATCATCGACACCATCATCGACATCGACCAGGCCCCAGGCTTTATCATCGCCGTGTGCGGGGTCATCAAGCGCATGGCGGTGGACCGGCTGCACATTGTGGGCGACATCTTTGACCGGGGCCCCCGGGCGGACATCGTCATGGATGCCCTGCGCGGCTATCACAGCGTGGATATCCAGTGGGGCAACCACGATATTCTGTGGATGGGCGCGGCCTCCGGCTCCCGGACCCTGGTGGCCACGGTGCTGGCCAATTCCATCC
>CAKXAF010000444.1:0-273 GCA_934869045.1 uncultured Nitrososphaerota archaeon
CGGCAAGCCCGTCCGGGTCTGCGTGGCCTCCGGCCTGCACAACGTCAAGCGTGTGCTGGACGGCTTCCGGGACGGCTCCCTCCAGTACGACTTTGTGGAGTTCATGGCCTGCCCCGGCGGCTGCATCAACGGCGGCGGCCAGCCCATCCAGCACGCCAACGTGCGCAACTTCACCGACATCAAGGCCCTCCGGGCCGCCGCCCTCTACAGGCAGGATGAGGGCATGACCTACCGCCGCAGCCACGAGAACCCGGTGGTGCAGAAGGTCTACGC
>CAKXAF010000444.1:285-525 GCA_934869045.1 uncultured Nitrososphaerota archaeon
ACATCAAGCAGAAGCGCTACCGCGTGTGACACAAAATCCCTCCCCCGCCGAAAGGTGGGGGAGGGATTTGTGCGCTTGACAGTTGGGATTATAATAAGGTTAGAACTTACCGACAGAAAGGACATGTCCTATGAATCAAGCGAGACTGGCCCGGGTGCTCCGCAACATGGAGCGGGACGGACTGACCCAGATTGTAATCTCCTCCACCGCCTCGGTGTACTACCTGACGGGGTACTGGGT
>CAKXAF010000445.1 GCA_934869045.1 uncultured Nitrososphaerota archaeon
GGCTTTGCATCAGCCCTAAAATAGTAACATACTCCGACAGGATTGTCAAGTCCTGTTTTTCATTTTTGTAAAAAACAGCCGGGAAGCGAAGAACCACTCCCCGGCTGTTTGGAATTCACTCAGACGACCTGCAGGGCGTCGTCCCGCACCTCGACGCGGAGCGTCGCGCCGGGCGACACATTGCCCTCGACGATGCGGCGGGCCAGCAGCGTCTCGACTGTGTGCTGCAGATAGCGGCGGAGCGGACGCGCACCGTACTGCGGGTCATAAGCAGCGTCGATGATGAACTGCTTGGCCTCCGGCGTCAGCTCGCAGCGCAGCTGCTTGTCAGCCAGACGTGCATTGAGCGCATCCATCTGCAGATCGATGATCTTGACGATATTTTCCTTCGTCAGCGGCTTATAGAAGACGATCTCGTCCAGACGGTTCAGGAACTCGGGGCGGAACGAACGCTTCAGCAGCTGCTCGACCTGCGAACGGGCCTCCTCGGAGATCTCGCCATTGTCGGTAATACCGTTCAGC
>CAKXAF010000446.1 GCA_934869045.1 uncultured Nitrososphaerota archaeon
GCCCCGTACGGCGTCAAACTCCAGCCGGGGCAGGGTCTTGCCGGTGTAGAGCTCGTAGGCGGTGCGCAGGGCGGCCTCCATAACGCCGCCGGTAGCGCCGAAGATGGCGCCGGCGCCGGAGCCGGTGCCCAGGGGGGAGTCAAACTCACTCTCGGGCAGCACGGACAGGTCCAGGCCCACATAGCGGATGAGCTTGGCCAGCTCCCGGGTGGTCAGGACGTAGTCCACGTCCTGATAGCCGTCCCGGCCCAGCTCGGGGCGGCTGGCCTCGTACTTCTTGGCGGTGCAGGGCATGACGGACACGCTTACCACGTCGTGGGGATCCCAGCCCATCTTCTGGGCATAGTAGGTCTTGGCCACCGCGCCGAACATGGCCTGGGGGCTCTTGGCGGTGGAGAGGTGGTCGATGAGCTCGGGGTGGTGCTTCTCCAGGTAGGTGACCCAGCCGGGGGAGCAGGAGGTGATCATGGGCAGCTTCCCGCCCTCCCGGATGCGCTTGAGCAGCTCGCTGCCC
>CAKXAF010000447.1 GCA_934869045.1 uncultured Nitrososphaerota archaeon
ATGCTGAAGGTGGGCGGCCGGGGAGCCGTCATCGTCCCTGACGGGGTGCTGTTCGGCTCCTCCAAGGCCCACAGGGACATCCGGCGGGAGTTGGTGGAGAATCACCGGCTGGAGGCGGTGATCTCCATGCCCTACGGGGTGTTCAAGCCCTACGCCGGAGTATCCACGGCGGTGCTGGTGTTCACCAAGACCGGCCACGGCGGCACAGACCAGGTGTGGTTCTATGACATGAAGGCGGATGGCTTCTCTCTGGACGACAAACGCACGGAGATCGCCGACAACGACATTCCCGACATCGTGGCCCGGTTCCGCAGCCGGGAAGGGGAGCAGGAGCGCAAGCGCACCGAACAGTCCTTCCTGGTGCCCAAGCAGGAGATCGCGGACAACGGCTATGACCTGTCTATCAACAAGTACAAGCAGGTGGAGTATGTGCCTGTGGAGTACCCACCCACCAGCGAGATTTTGCAGGAGCTCCGGGACCTGGAGGCGGAGATCAGCAAGGGGCTGGAC
>CAKXAF010000448.1:0-240 GCA_934869045.1 uncultured Nitrososphaerota archaeon
CCTTTGTTCCCTACGACTGTGACGGACAGAAGCCCGCTCTTGGCAGGGTGTCCGGTAGCAGGATCCATAATATGCCAGTAAGTATGCCCGTCCTGTTCAAAATAACGCTCGTAACCGCCGGAGGTCACAACGGCCTGGTCGGTGACGGACAGTCCCATCATGGCAGTGTCTGGATTTTTCGGGTCCTTGATGCCGATGATCCAGGCGGAACCGTCCGGCTTAGAACCGATCGTCTGTACA
>CAKXAF010000448.1:257-508 GCA_934869045.1 uncultured Nitrososphaerota archaeon
TGACACCTTTGTCGCGCAATGTCCGGGCTGCAAGTTCACCTGCATAGCCCTTGGCAATACTGCCAAGATCAATGGTCATACCTTCCGGAATTGTGACATTTCCAGATGCTTCGTCATATTGGATCTGTGTGTAATCTACTTTAGTCAGAAGCGTCTGAATTGTCTCCTCGTCAGGAACCTGATAGCTTCCGGTTGTAAATCCCCATGCTTTTACGATTGGGTAGATGGAAATATCCAGAGCACCGTTGGTA
>CAKXAF010000449.1 GCA_934869045.1 uncultured Nitrososphaerota archaeon
CCTTTGGAGTTCTCCTCGAAATACTGCCAAGCGGCGTTGGCAGTCACCGCTCGCAGGGCCTCGTACACCGGGATACGCTGCTCCGGACCCAGCACAGCTCCGGACCGGGTTACCCGGTTGACGGCGCACCACACGGTTTCCAACATGTCGGGCGGAATAACAGGCGCGTCCTGGTGGAAGGTGAAGGGGAGGCCAAGGGCCAGCGCGGTGCCGGCGGGAGAAATGGCAGAGGCCCGGTCCGGGCTGATCAGTTCCCATGAGCTGGGCGTGGATGATGACTGGACGCAGGTCCCGCAGTTGAGGAGAGTCCCGCTCCACCCGGGTGCCCGCCTCCAGGTACTGGCGGACCGCCCCGTCCCCGTTGCAGTGGGCCAGGGGCTGGACCCCTAGGGCAAGGGCCCGGCGCAGGGCGGATTCCACTTCCTCGTCCGCCATGGTGGGATAGCCGCGATAGTCCGTTTCCCCTTCGTAAGGAGCCCGCAGCCAGGCGGTGCGCCCCTGAGG